>CANFSD010000083.1 GCA_947449515.1 Bacteroidota bacterium | reverse complement strand
CGCTTCAGAACCATCCATGATCAAAATCTCTTTCAACCAATTTTCTAAAACAGTGGCTTTAGGAACAGATTCCATTGAATTGTTTAGGCTATAATATTGCAATACCCAAACACGAATTTCTTGTTTTAATCCATCAACTTTAGCTGCAAGTTTGGAGATTTTTTCAGGGGTATTGCTGTAAATTTTAGCACGTTCATATTCTTCGTGTGCTATTCCCAACTCCTTACGCAAACGGTTCAGTTCAGAATTGTTGCGTAACAATATTTCTCTTGATTCCAATTGGTCTTCCAAACGCGCAACGGCTCTTTTAGAAGCTTCATAATTCATCAATTCTTTATAATAGTCGGTTTCGTTGGTTTCATTCTCAATAGCTACCGCTTTTGCTTGCTCATAGTAATTGATAATTTTATTACGAATTCCAAAATCTTTCAACTTGTTTTCAGAATTGTTTAGTTCACCAGCGGCATCTTTTAAACGCGCTTCAAACCATTTCAATACATTAACCGTTTCGGAACCTTTTAACGATTTATATTTATCTATAAAAACTTCTGTGATAAATTTCAAGGTATTTAAACAAACACCTGGATCGTCTGACTTAAAGGTTAAATCAAGGAAATCGGAATTTAATTTACGTGCTGCAGTTAAGTTTTTAGCTATTAATGCAATACTATAATGACTTTTGGGGTCAGATAATAGTTTAACAACAATATTATTGGTAGAAGAATTTTTGTACTTTCTAATTCTATCAACAGTAGCTGTAAAATTTCCAGGTACCACCATTAAACTGCGCTCTTCGGTAATGGTAGTTTTTAATTCATTGAAACTTTTTTCACCCAAAATCAATGGGTCAGACATTTCAAGTAATAAATGTTGGGCAAGTAATTTAATTGCCACGTCTTCCATTGTTTGACGGGCAGTAACAGTAGCTAATAAATTATCAAAAGCATTGCTAATTGAAAAATAATCTGCACGGGGTGCGTCTTCATTGGAGGTAATACCATAACCTGAGGCAATACCAGTATACACTGTAGTTGCCGATTGGTACTCCTTAGGAAGTTTCCCCGTAAGAAAATACACCAAAACGGCAATTAATACTGGGAACAGTATTAGCCATTTTAGGTTCTTACTTAATACGCGTAAAAATTGAACAAAACTCATTATAATTCGTTTAGTTTTTCTTCTGTTTAATCATTATAGTATGCAATGGCACACCTAATATTGCCTCAAACTGTTTTAATGCACCAAAATACAACCTGAAGGATTCATGATAAGTTGCTTCTGCATCTGATAACACCGTTTTCTGACGAGCATATTCCGACATATGAATAACTCCTTCACGGTATTCCTTTTCTGCTACTTGACAAGCAACCAATTGGGTCAAATAATCTTCATTTCTTCCTTGGTATAATCTATCAAATCCTATTAAGTCTGCATAAAACTGAGCCAATTTTCTTCTTAACTCAACCGTCTCTGCATCTCTTTTATATTTTTGAAGTATTACCTTTTCTTTCGCTTCATTTACCCTTCCTTGCTGACCCATAATATCAAAAACAGATAGTGAAACGGTTATCCCAGCACGAAAACCTTGCTTCACCTGAACCAATCCTGTATTCAATGGTTGCGTTGGATCGGTATAGGCAAAAAATGGTAAGCTCCCTAAAGAATAATTGTAAAACATATTAATATTTTGGGCCCATATCCATCTTGTATATGCAACATTCCATTGGTTGGCACGCTGTGCTGCAAGCTCCTGCTTCAAGGTAGGATTTACTGATTTAGCAATTTCAAACAGGGAATCAAACGTTGGCAACAACATCACGATATCAACTTTAGGATCAAGAAAAAGAGAATCTGCCTGCGCTTTTGCAGAGGGAGATAAGGTTAAAATCCCCAATAAAAAAACGAGCATTTGCTTCATGTATTTCATATCAAAATTGAATGGTGCTTGAGTTAATTTTTCTTACCAACAAAGTAAAGCCACATTTATATGTATATGGGATTCACTTATTAACCCTAGGCATTAGGGTGTCCAATTTTCTGACAGCAGAATTTTGTAATTATTTTTATCCTCAACTAATTTACGAGAGGCCTTGCGCAAATAAGAGCGCCTCGGTTAATTATTATATTTTTCATTCACTTTTTTTATCCTAAACATACATCTCTGTTTTTTATATTATTTAAAGATTTCTCCTGTTAAATTCATGTTATCAACAAGCCTTAAAAACTTATAAATGCCTAAAAATGGGCGCAGAATGGCCATCTCGGATTATCTATCTTCATTAAACAATTGCAAGGTTTCGGGTCGAACCAAATAGGAATAAAACAATAAAAATATTGCCCAGCTCATGGAAAAAAGAATAGCATGAAATCTAACTTGCAAGCCAATACTTAATATTGTAATTTCCCCATTTAAAAATTCTTTCTCAAGCCAAGTACCATTTATTCATTGATATGTCTATTTCAAGTGTCATCAAATCTAATCCAGCTCTAAAAAAATGGGTGCATTGGCTGCTTATTCCAAGCAGACAAGCCAGGCCTCGAACTTGGGTTAAATATTTTGTAAATCCTTTTTTCCATCATGTAAAAGGAACTATCAATTGGCAAACAAGAATGGATGTATTCCCATTTCAGACTTTTGAATTGGGCAAAGGAAGCACCATAGAAGATTTTGCTACCATCAACAATGGTGTGGGTGCTGTTTGCATTGGCAGCCAAACCAGAATTGGCATTGGAAATGTAATAATTGGCCCTGTAAATATTGGCAACAATGTAATTTTAGCCCAAAACATTGTGGTAAGTGGCTTAAACCATACCTATCAAAATATTGATGTTCCCATAAAAGACCAAGAAGTAGAAACTAACCAAATTACTATTGAAGACAATTGTTGGATTGGTGCAAATGCCGTAATTACCGCTGGCGTTACAATTGGCAAACACGCTGTGGTGGCTGCGGGAAGCATTGTCACCAAAGATGTACCTGCCTTTACTATTGTGGCTGGAAACCCCGCTAAAATTATCAAACAATACGAAAAGAATACCAAAACTTGGGTTAAAATTTAACGCAACTCAAGCTTATTTCAGGTAAATTTGCCACCTCCATTTGGCTTCCTTATCTTTGTAACAATGAAGAATTTTCTTTTCATTTTTTTAGTAATGCTATCACCTTGTTTGCCATCTCATGCGCAAACATTTACCATAGACAATGGCGACACCATTAACCTAACCCTGTCTAGTGGTGCCAAACAAGGATTTTGGCGTTATTTCTGGCCAAATGGCGATTTAAAATACGAAGTGTACTACGAAAATGGCGAAAAAGAAGGCCTTGAAATTGCCTATTTTGATAACCAAGATTGTTTAGAATATAGCAATACCTACCACAGAGGAATACTAGAAGGTCCGCGTGTAATGTTTTACCCAAACTGCAGCACTAAGGTGGAAGAAGTATACAAGGCAGGATTAAAAACAGGTTACGAACGCGAATATGATCAAAATGGTTTTGTAACCACTGAAGCCGTTTTTGAAAAAGGTGAACTCACAGGATCCTATGCCCATTTTGATAAAAAAGGAAGTGTCACTTTTGAAAGTCCTACCAAAGAAACTACACTTAAGTTCGATAAATTTCTGAGCGGCGAATACAAAATTAAAGATTCCACCCTCTTCAATGTTTTTAAAAGAAACAAAGATTGGCGAAAGGTTATGATGGTGGTTGACATGACCGGTAGTATGTTTCCATACATTGGTCAAATGCTGGTTTGGTATAAACAAACCTATGAAGATGGCAGAATAAAATATTATGTACTCTTTAATGATGGCGACAACCTAAGCGATGATAAAAAAATAATTGGTCGTACCGGTGGCATACACCCCTTTGAAGCCAAAGACTACCGCAAAATGAAAAAGGATGTGGAGGATGTACGTAAAATGGGTGAAGGCGGCGATGAACCAGAAAACGATTTAGAAGCTGTAGTTTTCTCTATTATCAATTACCGAGATTTTTCTGATATAGTTTTGGTTGCAGATGATAGTCCGGTAAGAGATATGAATTTACTAAGACGTATCAAAAAACCCGTGCATGTAATTATGTGTGGTACCAAAAAAGGTATCAACGACCAATACCTTAAAATTGCCCTTCAAACCAAGGGTTCTATCCATACCGCCACCAATGATATAGACATGAAGAAAATTAAAGATGGAGATGAATTTGTAATTGATAAAGATATTTTCAGGCTCAGTGGCGGACAATTTATTTGGGTGGATACTGTAGAATAATGACTGATAAAAAAATAATTTTAGCCTCTAAATCTCCTAGAAGGCAAGAACTCATTAAAGGCTTGGCCTTGCCCTTTGAAGTGTTTACCTATGAAGTAGATGAATCCTTTGATGCACTTGATACACCAGACCAGATTGCAGAAAAACTAGCCATTAAAAAAGCGGCACATTACCCTAATGAAATTTTGACTAATGAAATTTTGTTAACGGCAGATACCATTGTTTGGATCAATGGAAAGGTATTAAACAAACCTGCCAATGAAGCAGAATCTTTTGAAATGCTTTCAACTATTTGTGGTCAAACCCATGAAGTGTATACAGGCGTTTGTTTAAAAACAGCAACAGCTCAATTTTCCTTTAGCGAACGTACCAAAGTTACCTGCAAAAATTTAACTGAAAACGATATTTGGTATTATATCAATAACCACCAACCCTTTGACAAGGCCGGTAGTTATGGCATTCAGGATTGGTTTGGCTATACTGCAGTAGAAAAAATTGAAGGCTGCTTTTACAATGTAATGGGCTTACCCGTTAGCAGGGTTAATGAAGTAATTCAGAAAATTAAGAAAAAATAAACAAGCCTAAAACCTAACTTACCTACCTAATTTCAAACCATGCTTTCAAAAGTTATTTCATTCAAAAAAAATCAAATGCGCGTTACAATTTTATTAAGCGCTATACTTTTTAGTAATTTAATTTCGGCACAAACGGAAGTAAAAATTAGTGGTATTATCCCTGCCTTTGCCAACCAAACAAGCAACTTGCAATATTATACCAGCCCTTACAAGGCAGATTTAGATCAAATTGAAGTTAGCCTAGATGGAAATGGAAAATTCACAGCAAGTGTTTTTATCATACAAGACCAATTGGTGAATTTATTTATGGGTTCAGACATCTTAAGGTTTCATATTGCTCCAGGCGATAGCTTATACATCAATGTAAAACACAACAACGGAATGCGCACGCAAACCTTTTCGGGCAGAGGTGCCAAGGAAGCTGCGTGGAATGAAATTCAGAAAAAACAATTCCAAAACAGTTTTGAAAGTGCCGATTTTACCACCAAGATGTTGGAAGAAATGGGCAGAAGAAATCCTGAACAATTTAAAGCTTTGCTCGATAGCATTACACAAACAAAAATTGCCTTTTTACTGAAAAACAAAAAGGGATTAAGCGAGGCCTTTGTTAACTGGCAAAGTGCAGAAATAAAATTTGAAAACGAAGCTTTTAAAATCAATTATCCTACCTGGTACTATTCTATGCGAGGCATTGATAATAAAGAGCTTCAGGTTGACAGTTCTTACTTCTATTACCTCAAGAACATCCCATTAAATCAGCCGATTTATTTAAATTCAACCCAGTATTGTGTTTGGTTAAAATACTGTTTTATGCGTGCCTTGAGAACGGCACCACAAGAAATGAATGCCGTTCAATTGTATGATTACTGCGCCAATTTTTTTAGTGGCGAAGTGCTCAATAAATTTAGGCTCATGTTATGGAGTGATATTATGCAATACGGACAAATGACCGATGCAAGTTTGCTGTATGAAAGGGTAAAAAAAGAACTAGGTAAAAGCCCTGGATTTAATTTATTGGAAGGGAGCTACCGCGAAAAACTTCCCTTTGCACCAGGTGCAGCCGCATTTCCATTTACGTTAAAAAGTATGGATGGCAAGCAAGTATCCCTTAGTGACTTTATTGGCAAAGTGGTATACATAGATTTTTGGGCAAGTTGGTGTGGACCCTGTAAAAGAGAAATTCCTGCGGCAGAAGACCTTAAAAAATATTTTGCAGGCAAAGATGTAGTGTTCTTAAATATCTCCATAGATGAAGATGAAAACAGGTGGAAAGAGGCCGTGGCCAGTTTCCAAATCAATGGCATCAACTTATTGTCCAATTCACAGAACAATCCGAAGGTTTTAGAAAATTATAAAATAAGCAGTATTCCTGCTTATTATTTGATTGGAAAGGATGGGAAATTTATTGCTGCTCCGGCTGTTCGTCCTAGCAATGGTCAAATTTACCAACTCATTGAAGCGGCATTAAAATAGGCCTAGTTAAAACATTTTGGATTTATTTTCCTTTACTATATAAAATTATTTTCTTGTCCGAACCTAAGTACCAACAATTATTGCGCTCCATGCCAAACCATGGAGGAACCATGCTGGTAAATGGCGAGGAGGCTATTTATTCTTTTTTAGAATTGAGCAAACCAACAGGAAAATATGTGTGGCGATTTACCATTCGCCTCATTAATTTTTTTATGCGCAAGCACTACTTTAGGTATTTAGGTAATTCTTGTACTCCCGGCTTGGCCATGTCTAAAATAGATAAGGCGGCTGGCATAGCTCAATTTGACCGTAGCAAAAAATCTTGTGGTGTTATTATTGGAAATGTATTTGGGCTCGAACCTATTAAGGATGGAATTGTGATTGAAGCCGACCCATTTATGCAAATTGAAATTCGTCCAAATTGGGAGCATTTTGACGACTATAAATCGGCAATGAGTTCTAAATACAGGATTAGAACCAATAGGGTTTTTGCCTTGTCTGAAGGTATTGAAATGCGCAATTTGAATACAGACGGACTCGGAAATTGGATTATACCTTGTGCTCATTTATTGAATGAAACCCTTAAACATAAAACCATCACATTGGGGAAGGATTTGGCATTGCTGCTCCGTAATTTTCATGAACAATTGGACAACAAATACCAAGTAAACGGCTATTTCAAAAATGGCCAATTAATTGGCTTTATCTCCTACATCAATGATGGCAGCGAGGTAAACGCTATGCATTTAGGCTATGAATTAGCAATTGGCACAGAAGTACATTTGTACCAACGCATGATGTATGACTTAATAGCCTATTCCATTGAAAACAAAAAGACGCTGTTGCATTTGGG
>CANFSD010000082.1 GCA_947449515.1 Bacteroidota bacterium | reverse complement strand
TTTACCACAGATGAATTGGTAATGAACGATATGGCAGGTACGAGCATTTCAAGAACCGATTCAATTTTGGTAGCCAACAACCAAAAATTGGGAAGTACACGTATGCGTGTGGGTGTAACCCTTGCTGGAACAACCTTAAACCCAAGTTTAGCTTTCATGGGTGTATTTAGAGATTATGTAGTGAACTTCCCTCAAGATACCATTAAGCCAATTGCTACTTTAAATGGTACTAGCACTTTTTATACTGAAATTCACAAAGCATTTGTTGATCCAGGTGTATATGCTACAGATAATATTGAAGGAATTATTAGTGCCAAATATGAAACAATTGGTAGCGTTGATACTTCAAAAGTGGGTCCTAACTATTTGAAATATGTAGTAAGAGATTTGTACAATAATGTTAGTGATACTTTGCGTAGAACTGTTTTTGTGGTATTAAATCAAACTGGTCCAACCATTGTATTAAACGGTGCATCACAAGTTTATGTTGAAGTATACAAGAAATACAATGAGCCTGGTTATGTAGCAAAAGACAATCAAGGAACTATTATTACAGACCAAGTTGTAGTAACAAGCAACTTAGATACATCTAAGTTGGGTACTTATAGCAATGCCTATACTATTATTGATGCTTATGGTTTAAGTGATAACAAACAACGTGCTGTGGTTGTTGGAGACACAACGCGTCCAACCATTACGCCAAAAGTTTCAGTAACGGGTGCTCCTTATATTCACCAAGTGGGTACTGCTATTGACTTAACTAAAATTGTAACAGTAACAGATAACTATTGGTCTAATTATTTCATTGATTTAACCATTCAGGGTTCAGTGGATGTAAACAGTGTAGGAAGCTATTTTATTTCTTATGTAGCAAGAGATAACAGTGGTAATATTAGTAATTTAGTTATGGTGCGTGTAGATGTGAAAGATACCAAAGCGCCAACGCTTGTTCTAAATGGAACCAATCCATTAACATGGGAAGTAAAAACTAATTTTGTTGATCCTTGGGTTACTCCAACAGACAACTATTGGCCAGCGAGCACAGTGATTATTAGTCGCAAAGGGGTAGTAAATACCAATGTTATTGGCGAGTACAACTTATGGTATATTGGAACAGATCCTTCTGGAAACAAAGATTCAATTTTACGTGTAGTAAAAGTGGTAGATAGAACCAAGCCAAGAATTGATTTGTTAAATATCACAGAGGTGAACCTGGCCAGATGGGCAGTATACAATGATGCCGCAATTTCATTGGTAGATAATTATAATTCTGATGCCGAAATGCGTGGAAACTTGGTAACAGTTTGTAACCTACCTAAAAATGCTGCTGGAAATTATTTCGGTGATGCGCCTGGATTATACAGTATCAGGTATACTGTTAAGGATTTGTCAAATAACCAATCAGATGAAGCAGTAAGAACCATTAACGTGATGCCAGAAGGCGCTGCAGGTATAGAAAGTATCATGAACGTTGATCGTTTAATGAGTATTTATCCAAATCCTAGCAATGGCATGGTAAATTTACGTTTGGCAAGTGCACAAATTCAGGATGTAGTTATTGTGGTTTATGATATGTTGGGCAACGAAATTGTTAAACATATCATTAAGGCTAATGATATGCAGGTAAATGAGCTTAATTTAACTTCTCAAGCAAAAGGATTCTATTTGTTGCGCATTCAATCTGGCGACAATGTATTTGTGAAGAAAATTCAGGTGAATTAATTCCTAAAGAATATTACTGAAAAAGGGCAGTCTCGAAAGGGACTGCCCTTTTTTCTTGTCATATTTTTCAAAATTTTGGAATATGAAAAGTTTGTATTATTATTGATATACTTATTTCGAAAATAATCTGATTATGAATATAAAAACGCTACTAAAAAATCTTCTTTTATTATTGATTCTTGCAATGACTTCAAAGTTGCAAGCCCAAATAATTTCAACAGATCCAGCTCCTTATTGCACTGTGAGTGCCACCTATGCGGGTTGCGGTACCAATGATTATATCAATAATTTTACCTTTAATACCTTGTCTAATTTAGCCTCTGGTTGTAATGCCACTGCGCCTTATTATTCTTTGTGGGCACAAACTACAGCAGTTGCTCCGGGTTCTACTTATGCAATGACAGTTCAAGGAAGTGCAACTAAGCCAAATGGTTTTGGTGTATGGATTGATTATAACCGTGATAACGACTTTTTAGATTTAGGTGAATTTGTCTATTTTACTCCAGGCGCTTATTCCTCTTTGCCAACTGCCCAATTATGGACGGCTAATATTACCATTCCAACCAATGCTTCTCCCGGCCTTACTCGTTTAAGGGTTAGAGGAAATTGGCAAAATTATTTAGGTGGTGCACCTGGTGGGCCATTTCAACAAGCAGATGCTTGTGGTAACATAGTAGATTGGACAGAAACTGAAGATTACAACATCACCATAATTGGTTCAAATATTGTATTGCCTCCAATTGCAAATTTCTTTCCAAGTCAATCAACAACTAATACAATTCCTGCTGATACTGTTTGGATCAATAGTCCTTATGATTTGGTTTCAACCAGTACAAATACAACCCGAACTTATTGGGATTTACCTGGAGTGAGCCCTTTGCTTCCAGGTTATAGCAGAGGTAATATTGGTTGGTCTTCACAACAATATATTGATACAGCAAAATACAACCAAAAATTCAGATACACCTACAATACACGTGGTTTTTGGCCAGTTCGTTTATTGGCTATTAATGATTTGAAACGTGATAGTTTGCGTGATAGCATTGTAAAATACATTTGGGTAGATACCCCTAATTTTACACCTAAACCTAATTTCTTTTCTGCGCGCAGAAAAATTGGAATTGGTGATTATGGTGCCTTATTAGACATAACAACTGGCGGTCCAAACCAATGGTATTGGTCATTTGATCCTCCATGTAATTTGTGTACTACTCCGCCTTATTTTAATAATTTCTTTGCAGGTGCCACAGATCAAAACCCATTGTTCTTTGCAGGTGACCCAGGTAAATTTACCATTTGTTTGCAAGCATGGAATGCCCGAGGTTGGGATACAATCTGTAAGAAAGATTACTTTGAAGTTATCAATAGTATCAATGTTTGTAGCGGTAGCGGATCAACATACAGTACCGAAAAAGAAGGTTATATGTTTGGCCCAAGTGGAACTGGTTTAAGCTATACCCGATCACAAGTTTCTGGTTGTCCTGGTTTATTATTAGCACCTTGTGCAGATAGTATTATTCTTTGGGTAGATAGACTTAAAATGTTGCCAACAGACACCTTGGTAATCAGAAATGGATCAGATGCTTCTGCACCTATTTTAAGAAAATTAGGTGGTTCAAATATTTCTGTTTTGCCTGCAACTTTGCTTCAAAATGGTATCAGGGGTGGTAGTCGTTTATTTATTAGTTTTATGGTTGGAACAGGTGCTATACCTACTCCATATGACTCTGCAGGTTTCTCTATCCGTTGGGAAATTAAAGCAGCCAGTTATCCTAAACCTACTTCAATAATGGTATTGCAAGACACTGTATTTAGTTTGCAACCTGTATTGTACAGCAATGCTTCAACAGGAACCTTAATGAAATTTGCATGGGATACCGATGGCAATGGCGTGTACGATTCTTCAAATGCTACAGCAACCAGAAGTTTCTTGGTAACTACACCACAATACAAACGTATTTGCTTGGTAACTTACAATTGTGTTGGCAGCGATACAACCTGTAAAAATGTATTGTTCTTGCCAACAACGCAAAAACCTACTCCGCGTTTTGATGTAAGTAAATTACAAGGATTTAACACGGATACCTTTACTTTTAGCGACAAATCTTTGTACGGTCCTAGTACTTGGAAGTGGACTTTTACACCAGCCACAGCGCAGTATTTAATGGGAACAACCTCAAGCAGTAAAAACCCAATTATGCGTTTTACGCAACGTACTAAATACACTGTTAAATTGGTTGTAACCAACCAATATGGTTCAGATTCATTAACAAAAGTTGATTATGTAAACATTGGTGCTTACGACCAACCTTATTGTGAAACAGATATCAATTTAGGCGACGGAAGTATTGGTATTACCAGGGTTCAATTGCAAACCGGCATTGATACTGCTGTTAATGCCTATTCACCTTGTTTCCAAATAATAGGTGGAAACCAAGCAGCCAATATGTACCGTGGTGTAAAACATAGATTGTCTGTTGCGCGTCCTGCTACTACAAGTGCAATGGATCGCAAGGCTTGGATCGATTTTAACATGGATGGTTTGTTTACTGCAGATGAATTGGTAATGAACGATATGGCAGGCACTACAATATCTAGAACAGATTCAATCTTAGTTAGTACCACCCAAAAATTAGGAAGCACGCGTATGCGTATTGGCGTAACCTTGGCTGGAACAACTTTAAATTCTAGTCGTTCATTTATGGGTGTATTCAGGGATTATGTGGTAAACTTTCCTAAAGATACTGTTCGTCCTACTGCAACTTTAAATGGCACAAGCACTTTCTTCACTGAAATCCATAAAGCTTATGTTGATCCAGGTATCACTGCAACAGACAATATTGAAGGTATTATCAGTGCCAAATATGAAACAATTGGAAGCGTTGATACCTCAAAAGTGGGTCCTAATTATTTAAAATATATAGTTAGAGATTTGTATGATAATGTTTGTGATACTTTAACCAGGACTGTTTTTGTTATCTTAAATCAAACAGGTCCATCAATGACTTTACAAGGTGCTTCACAAGTTTATGTTGAGGTATATAAAAAGTATAACGAACCAGGATTTACAGCTAAAGACAATCAAGGCAACGATATTACAGTGCAAGCCATTTTAACGAGCAACTTAGATACCTCTAAATTGGGTGTTTACTCAAATACTTATACCATTATAGATGCTTTTGGATTAAGCGATGCAAAACAACGTGCTATTACAGTAGGTGATACAACAAGACCATACGTAAGCCCTAAAGTTGCTAGCGTTGGTGCTCCTTATGTTCATCAAGTTGGAACGGCAATTGATTTAAATAAAATTGTTGATGTAACTGATAATTATTGGTCAAGAAATTACATTGATTTAACCATTCAAGGTTCGGTTGATGTAAACAATGTAGGTAGCTATTTTATTTCTTATGTAGCAAGGGATAACAGCGGCAATACAAGTAATCTAGTAATGTTACGTGTAGATGTAAAAGATACCAAAGCACCTACCTTAATTTTGAATGGTGTAAATCCATTATCATGGGAGGTGAAAACTCCTTTTGTTGATCCTTGGGTTACGCCAACAGACAACTATTGGCCAGCTAGCACAGTGGTAATTAGCCGCAAAGGTGTTATCAATACCAATGTTTTGGGTGAGTATAATGTTTGGTATATTGGTACCGATCCATCAGGTAACAAGGATTCTATTTTAAGGGTTGTTAAGATTGTAGATACTACCATTCCTCGTATAGATTTATTAAATGTTACAGAGGTTAATTTGCCAAGATGGGCTGTGTATGTGGATGCACCTGTTGCCTTAATTGATAACTACAATACAGATGCTGAAATGAGAACACCAGCCAATTTCTTTAGAAACAATAGCATGCCTTTAAATGCTGCTGGATTGCCATTTGGTGATGCACCAGGTTTATACAGTGTTCGTTATAAAGTAAAAGATTTATCTGGAAACGAATCTGAAGAAGCGGTTAGAAGAATTAATGTTCTACCAGAAGGAACTACTGGCGTGAACGAATTAATGAACATTGGAAACTTTATGAGTGTTTATCCTAACCCTAGTAATGGTTTAGTAAATCTCCGTTTGGCAAATGCGCAAAGCAGCGATGTTAAAGTTACTATACTAGATATGTTAGGAAATGAAATCTTTATGAAAGTGATAAGAAAAGATGATATACAGGTAAATGAATTGGACTTGAGCAACCAAGTTAAAGGATTCTACCTAATGCGTATTCAATCTGGCGACGATATTTTTGTTAAGAAAATTCAATTGAACTAAGGTTTCAATAATCATTTTTAAAAGCAGGAAAAGGATTCTTTTCCTGCTTTTTTTTTGCCCTGTTTTTTTTTGTTTTTTTTGTTTTCTTAATTTTTAGAAAAATTACTTGGTGTTTTAATAGAAAAGTTGATATTTGATAATTGAAGGATTTGAAAATCTTCTGTTTATTAACAACGAAACAGTTACACATATGAAAAAACAAATACTAACTATTTCTACCATAAGAAATGTGGCAAAAGCATTTACATTGCTTTTGTTTTTTTTAGGTATACAGTCAAATTTATTGGCGCAAACCAATATTGCTCCCTTGGCAACACCTTCTGCCAGTACCTGCAATACGGGGGCTTGCACCACTTTAAATGATTTGAATTATGGTTCTTGTGGTGTTCAATCTATGTGGATTACCTCCAGTGCTTCCAATCCTGGATCAGCTATTTTTATTCAATTTACTTGGCCAAGTACACAGACCTTTAATAAGATTACCATTTTTAATGGAGAATCAAATAATAGGTTTATGACGGGAGGTACCTTGGAAATATGGAATGGAACAGCATGGGTAACGCATACAACTTTTACAGCTGCCTCAATGGCCGTTTGTAGTTGGGATATCAATTTCACTGCAGCAACTACAACCATGTTTCGTTTTGTGGATATGACAGTAGGTGGAACCCAAAGTTCTAATATGAACTTTAGAGAAATTGAGGTGTATTCTTCCCCTGCACCATCTAGTGGATCGGTATTGCCTCCAATTGCAAACTTCTTCCCTAGCCAATCTACAACTGCTGGAATTCCAGCAGATACTGTTTGGATCAATAGTCCCTATGATTTGGTTTCAACCAGTACCAATTCTACGCGCACTTATTGGGATTTACCTGGTGTAAATCCATTGCTTCCTGGTTATGCAAGAGGTAATGTGGGTTGGACAGCCCAGCAATATATTGATACGGCTAAATACAACCAAAAATTTAGGTATACTTATAATACACGTGGCTATTGGCCAGTTCGTTTGTTGGCAATAAATGCCTTAAAGCGTGATAGTTTGCGTGATAGTATTGTAAAATACATTTGGGTAGATACGCCTAATACCAATCCTAAACCTAACTTTTTTGCTGCCCGCAGAAAAATTGGTATTGGCGATTATGGTAGCTTGTTAGATATAACAACTGGCGGTCCGAACCAATGGTATTGGACATTTGATCCTCCATGTAATTTGTGTACTACTCCACCATATTTTAATAATTTCTTTGCAGGTGC
>CANFSD010000081.1 GCA_947449515.1 Bacteroidota bacterium | reverse complement strand
TGCCATTATCTTATATTATTTTTCAACCGTCTCTGTTGAGAGGTTGGTAATGAAATTAAAACGATTTACATTTTTATCCTGCAAAGTTGCAATAACTTGCTTCACCACAGGGAAATTTGCATCTTGATCTCCTTTGATAGCAACGCGCACTTTGTTGTTAGATAAGCGAGATTGCCAAATCCAATCTGCCAACTCATTGTTTAATGAATCGCATGGTATTCCACTCTGATTAAATTTTGCGCGCTCCTCAGATTTCATTGCTAACAAAGATTTCAATTGACTAAAAGGAACACCGAAACTAGACATTAATGAAAACTCCTTGATTTCTTCTGCAGAAAATGGCACCTGTTTAAGGGCACTCATTTTTTTAATCAAGGTTTCTTTGTATAGCTGACCTTCCATGGTAAAAAACACCCTGCTATCATTGCTAATAGTGATTGTCATTATATCCACATCTGGAAGCGGCACTTCAGCCACCGATGAGGGCGCATTAACTGTCACCGGCTCATCTGGTTTAAATTGTGTAGCCAACATAAAGAACGTCAGCAACAAGAAAGCCACATCCGTCATGGCCGTCATGTCTACCGAGGTACTTTTACGAGGTACTTTAACCTTAGGCATATTTTTATTTATTTAATATTAAACTCAAAAATCAAAATCACATGGTTTGGGTTCGACCCAAAACCGACTTATTTATGCTTTTCAGCAAAAGTCTGTACAATGCTGTATCCAGCTTCATCAATCGTAAAGGTAATCTTATCGATTTTTGTAGTAAATACGTTGTACATAATGATAGCGATAGCTGAGTTACCGATACCCAAAGCTGTATTGATCAAAGCTTCAGAGATACCATTTGCCAAACCTACTGAATCTGGTGCGCCACCTGTACCCAAAGCCGAGAACGCACGAATCATACCCAATACCGTTCCTAAAAGAGCGATCAAGGTAGAAACTGAAGCCATGGTAGCAATAATTACCAAGTTTTTCTCCAACATTGGCAATTCTAAAGTAGTTGCTTCTTCCAATTCTTTTTGGATTGCCAATACTTTTTGGTCTTTATCTAAACCTGTTGCCGATTCCATTTCTTTATATTTTACCAATGCAGCTCTCACTACATTAGCTACAGAACCTTGTTGTTTATCACACTCAGCAATGGCAGCATCTACGCTGTTAGCAGACAAATGTCCTTGTACTTTACGAACAAAACCTTCTGAACTTCCTTTTCCTTGCGCTTTAGCGATGGTTAAGAAACGCTCAATTGAGAAAGTGATACTCATCAATACCAATGACAATAAGATTGGTACAATGAAACCGCCTTTGTAAATTAAGCCTAAAACGTGACCAATACCTTCAGCTACCGGGTGGTTTTTAGAATCTCCACCTTCAAAGTTTGAAGGATTACCTAAAACAAACATGTAAATTAAAATACCTGTTGCAACCAGGATTGGAATTGTAAAAGCTGCAAAATTGCTTTTCAATGAGCTTTCTTTTTGAGGTGATGCTACCTTGTTCATGAGAATTGTATTTATATATTAATTGTTACAAAAAAAGTCAATATTTAGGAATATACAAGTTGCATCAGACATTAATTAATTGTTATGCCTAAGACAACTTGGTAAACCAAACGAAAAAAATGCTAAAATATGTTCAAGATTGGCGCTGGATAAAGGCCAAAGAACAAACTTAAACCCAAGCAAACCCATAAAACCAATTGATAATTGATGGAATTTTCCATTTTTACCTCATTTTCTGGCTTGCCATACATGGCAATAATTACCTTAAAATAATAGTAAACACCAATCATAGAGGCAAATATGGCCACCAAGGTCGTTTTAAAGTAATCACTGTGTAAAGCTTCTGTAAAAATGTAGTATTTACCTAAAAATCCTGCAAATGGCGGAATACCTGCCAAACCTAACATGGCCATACTCATTGCTGCAGCAGCCAACGGATTCTTTTTCGCTAAGCCATTAAAAGAATCTATTTCCTCTGATTTAGCTGCCTTAAAAATTGGTATAGCAATGGCAAAGGCTGCCAAGGTACTTAAAGCGTATGCAAGAGAATAGTAAAACAAGGCCCCTGCGGTTTGGTCTTTGGCACTTAAAATAAGTAGCATCATATAACCGGCATGTGAAATACCTGAATAGGCCAAAAGGCGTTTAAAATTGGTTTGCGCCAATGCCATTAAATTACCAACTGCTAGAGTTAAAATGGCTGCAACATTTAATATGAGTTCTGCTTTATCAAAAGTATAGAAAAAGGTAGCACTCATTAGTTTGTAAAAAGCCGCAAAGGCTGCAATCTTAACCAATGTACTCATGTAAGCTGTAACCAAAGATGGCGCACCCTCATATACATCTGGCGCCCAAAAGTGAAATGGCGCTGCAGAAACCTTAAATAACATGGCAAAAACCATCATTACCATACCGGTATAAAACAATGGTGAAATGTTCCCTTGATTCTGTAGGGTATAGTCTGCAATCTTATTTAAATCAAAAGTGCCTGTTGCACCAAAAATGAGGGCAATACCAAATAAAAGGAAAGCAGATGCAAAAGAGCCTAATAAGAAATATTTGAAACCCGCTTCATTGGATCGAACATCAAAACGCTTGCTACCAGCCATTATGTATAAGGCAATAGACAAGGTTTCAATTCCCAAAAACAACATGGTTAAATTGGCAAAAGAAAACATCATCAAAGCACCAACCAAAATAAAGGTTAGAATAGACATGTAGTCACTGATATGTGCTTGCTCATTGGCATAAAAATCTGTAGACAAAATGAACACTAAAAGTGTAACAAAAATGGCCAAACCACTGAAGGCTACAGAAAAATTGTCGACCCTAAGCATATTGTTAAAAAATGCTTGGTTGCTATTCCAATCATTTAGGTTCAAACCGAAAATAACGGCCAAACCAATAACCAAAATGGGAACAATTAATTTCCTCAAATTGAAGATTTCTGCCAACATGCAGAAGAAACCTAAAACGGATGTATATATAATAGTATTCACGATTCGTCCTATTTAGTTAATGTTTTTAATACGGGCTCTGTAAGTTCAATAATTGGAGATGGATATACACCAAGAACAAATATGAGAACTGCAATGGTGATTAATACCAATTTCTCATTCCAATATAAATCTGGGAATACCATATTTTCCATCATTGGTTTTCCCAACACCACTTTTTGGTACATACGCAACATATATACGGCCCCAAGAATAACGGTTAAACCTGCAAAGAAACTTAACCAAGTATTGTATTGGTAAACACCAAAAAGCAACATAAACTCGCCCACAAAACCATTGGTTAATGGCAAGGCAACCGATGCCAAAACTACCACCATAAACCAAGTGGCAAATTGCGGAGCCACCAAACGAATACCACCTATGCCTTCTACATTTGGATTTTGGGTGCGGTTAAAAATAATATCGGCACAAAGAAACAAACCTACCACATTGATACCATGTGAAAACATTTGAACCAAGCTACCTTGCATACCTGATAAATTCATAGCAAAAATACCGGCGCTAATTAGTCCAACGTGTGCAATTGATGAATAGGCAAACAAACGTTTTAAATCGCGTTGCATAATGGCAATGATAGAAGCATATACAATACCTGCCACCGAAATTGATATTACCAATGGTTGCCATTCAGCAAATCCTGCAGGAACAATTGGAATTAACCAACGTATTAAACTATAGGTACCCATTTTTAACATAATACCCGAAAGCAACATGGTGCCTTGAGTTGGTGCTGCTTTATAGGTATCGGGCTGCCAAGTATGAAATGGAACAATTGGAATTTTTATAGCAAAGGCAATAAAGAACAACCAAAACAACCAAGATTGGTTACAGCTGCAAGATGGATTGCTTTTTAACGACATCCAATCGAGGCTATGGGCAGGACTGCCATTGTATAAAAACAAGAAGCCGAACAACATTAATAAACTACCTGCTAAGGTATATATGAAAAACTTAAGCGTTACTTGCGCCCTGTTTTCGCCACCCCAATTAAATGAAATAAAATAAATAGGGATAAGCGCCAACTCCCAGAAGATATAGTATATAAAGCCATCAAACGCAATAAATACGCCATTGAGCGCAAACTGCATAAACAGCATTAAACTATAAAAAATATGCGGACGTTCTATGTTTCTATTATAGCCGCTCAACACAATAAGTGGTAAAAGTAAATTGCTAAGAATAATCATTAGCATACTGATACCATCCATTGAAAAATGAACATTTAGAAATGGTTTAGCCGACCAATTTCTTAAAAAATCGAAAGGCGCCGCCCCTGCTGCGTTAAAAACAGTATAAGCGTAGGCTGTTACTCCTAACTGAACCAGTGTAAAAACCAGTGCCAGATTTCGGCTCAAACCGCCTCTTGTAAATAACAAAAGAAGCGATGCGGCGAGCGGTATTGATAATAAAGTTAAACTAAGCATTTAATATACTAATTGAAAAAACATTAACACCATCATTCCTATAACCATTGCAAAAATGTAAAAGCCAGCGTTTCCGGTTTGAACCAAACGAATGGTTCGTCCTGTGAAACCTACTATCCAAGCTGTTGCCATTACAATTAAGTCTAAAATTAATTTGTCTATAAGCACAAAGAAAATATCACTGATAACCAATAAAGGCTTTACGATTATGGCATCGTATAATTCATCAATATAGAATTTATTGGCAACCCATTTGGCCAATCCAGTTGTTTCCTCATCTGTTTCTGGCAACCATTTTTTACTGATATATAAGGCGTAGGCTACCGCTATACTAATAATTGCAGCAACAGTTGCAATTCCCATTAACATCCATTCTGTATCATGACTTGCTTCGTGGGCTTCACCTAAATATTGTTTTGAACCTTCAAAAACTGGCGCTAAATAAGTAGCAAAGAAATGTGTTTGCCCGAATACCGCTGGCATACCCCAAAAACCTGCTAAAGCAGCAAATACTGCCAAAATACTTAAGGGCAAGGTCATGGTAATTGGCGATTCATGTAAATGATGTTTTTGTTCTTCTGTGCCTCTGAAACTTGTATTGAAAGTTAAGAAGAACAAACGGAACATATAGAAGGCTGTTATCATTGAACTAACGCTCAATAAAATCCAAACTTCTTTGTGTGAGGCAAAAGCAACCGCTAAAATTTCATCCTTAGAGAAGAAACCAGCAAAAGGAAAAATACCAGAAATAGCCAAAGTAGCAATTAAGAATGTGAACCAAGTAATTTTAATATACTTGGCTAAACCTCCCATTTGACGAATATCTTGAGCACCACCCATTGCGTGAATAACACTACCTGCACCTAAAAACAACAATGCTTTGAAGAAGGCATGTGTAACCACATGGAACATACCACTTGCAAAGGCACCCATTCCTAAAGCAGCAAACATTAATCCCAATTGTGAAACCGTTGAATAGGCCAATACCTTTTTGATATCATTTTGTTTCATGCCAATGATAGCGGCAAAAATGGAAGTTGCTACACCTACCCACATTACCACTTCCATGGTAAAAGGAGCCATCGCATACAAAATATTAGAACGGGCAATCATATAGATACCTGCAGTAACCATTGTTGCTGCGTGTATCAATGCGGAAACAGGTGTAGGACCCGCCATTGCATCTGGAAGCCAAGTATACAAAGGCAATTGAGCGCTCTTACCCATTGCCCCAATAAATAAGAAAAGAGTAATGCTTACTATTAATTCATTTCCCATTGGTAAGGCTTGTGCTGCGGTGTTTACTGTGGTATAATCTAAACCACCAAAGTGAAACAACATTAAGAACATACCCATTAAAAAACCTAAATCTCCAATACGGTTCATAATAAATGCTTTTTTAGCAGCATCATTATACGCATCATTTTTGAACCAAAAGCCAATGAGTAAATAAGAACACAATCCAACACCTTCCCAACCAATAAACATAACCAAGTAGCTATTGGCCATTACCAATACCAACATGAAAAAGATAAATAGATTGAGGTAAGAGAAGAACCTAGTAAATCCCTCATCGTGGTGCATGTACCCAATAGAATAAATATGAATTAAGAAACCTATTCCTGTCACTACCAAAAGCATAATGAGAGAAAGATGGTCGATTAAAATACCAAATGAAAGATTTACCGAACCCCATTTAATCCAATCAAAGAGATTGAAATTTAAAGATGCTTCACCCGGAAGATTCAAGAAAAGGTAAAGGGAAATTGAGAAAGAAATCAAAATCATTCCACTGGCAATCCAGCCGGCGGCATGTTTAAGTGATTTACCAAATAAGGCTGTTACAAAGAATCCTAGTAAAGGAAACAATGCAAGCAGGCTGGCAGGTTGTATCAAATTTGTTAATGCTAAAAAATTGTCCATTGCTTTAATAATTATTCACTCCTACCATTTTAATTTACTCAATACATCAATATCTGTGGTGCCTATATTTCTATAAATACTAACCAATAAGGCTAATCCTACAGCTACCTCGGCAGCGGCTACCACCATAATAAAGAATACAAAAACTTGTCCGTCTGTATTTCCTGCATAGGCCGAAAAACTAACCAAAAGAAGGTTTACAGAGTTTAACATTAATTCAACGCACATTAAAATAATAAGTGCATTTCTGCGCATAAGTACGCCCATTACACCAATAGAAAACAAAACGGTACTTAATAACAAATACCAATTTTGAGGATTTGCTTGTTCAATTGCTGTATTCATTAGTGTACCTCCTTTTTAGCTAATACCACTGCACCAATCATAGCGGCAATAAATAATACTGATGTCATTTCAAATGGCAATAAGAAATCAGTGAAAAGTTTTAGTCCTACATTTTGCACAAAACCAGTTTCTGTATCTGCAGGCGAGGCATAGGCACTTAATTGGGTTGAGCGCATAGCTGCCAATAAAACCAACATCATCATACCACCTGTTAATACAGCTGCACCTTTATACCATAAAGATTTATGTGGCTCAGACTCCTTGTTTAAATTAAGTAGCATTACCGTAAACAACATTAAAACCATAATGGCGCCGGTATAAACTATAATATGCACAATGGCCAAAAATTGCGCATTGAGCATAATATAATGTCCTGCTATTGAAAAGAAGCATACAATAAGCCAAAGCACACTGTAGATTGGACTCTTTGAAAACACTACAAACAGCGCGCTCAAAATGGAGAGGGCTGCTAGCATAAAAAATATTAACTGACTATTCATCACAATTTCTTTCTCTTTAGTTTGTTT
>CANFSD010000080.1 GCA_947449515.1 Bacteroidota bacterium | reverse complement strand
TTTTATTTTTAGAGAGAAAGTATTTTTTCTTTCACTTCATCCATTTGCCACTGAGGTGTAGAAGTAGCGCCGCAAATTCCAATGCTGTCATTTTCAGAAAACCATGAAGGATCAATTTCTTCCTTACTACTTACAAAATAAGATAACGGATTATTGTCTTTACATACATCAAACAATACTTTTCCATTTGAAGATTTTAAACCTGCTACAAAAACAATTTTATTGAACCTTTTTGCAAAATCTCGTAATTGAATATCTCTATTACTAACCTGCCTGCAGAGTGTATCATTAAAATTTACTTCAATTCCCTTATCCTCCAACTTAGCCTTTAAAGCATAAAGGTTTTTTGTGCGTTTTGTTGTTTGGCTAAACAACTGAATTTTACTTGGCAACTCGTGTGCATCTAATTCATCAAAGGTTTCAACTACCAAAGCTTCTCCACTGGTTTGTCCTACCAAGCCTTTTACTTCAGCATGCCCATGTTTGCCATAAATAAGAATTTTTTCATCTGCATTATGCGCTTCCCTAACCCTATGTTGTAATTTAAGAACTACAGGACAACTTGCATCAACTAATTCAATGCCATTTTCCATAGCCTGCTGGTAGGTTTCAGGCGGCTCGCCATGCGCCCTAATAAGCACCTTGGTGCCACGTAAATTTTTAAATTGATCGTGGTCAATGATTTCAAGACCTTTTAGTTTGAGTCTTGCCACCTCTTCGTCATTGTGCACAATATCGCCCAAACAAAAGAGATGCCCTTCCTCATTCAAAATATCCTCTGCCATTTGAATGGCAAAAACCACCCCAAAGCAAAATCCAGAATTATCGTCTATTTCAACACTTAAGTTCATGTAATTACAAAGATATACTTTCCTGTCATCCTATATTCACTTTAAAATAAAGTGTATACTTTAAACACACAATTTTATTAAAAGTTCTCTAATGCCACATATTTATTTTCGAACTTTGAACCAAAAATAAAACAATACCGCTCCATAGAGGTTTAGATTAAACATGGTAAATACAGAATCACATTTAGACGAAGATGGCAGTTATATTGGCCCAGCACACCTCTCACCTATTCCATTAAATATTGGATCGCCCGTAATTAAGGCTGAAGACAAGGGGAAAATTAGGGCAAATGCGGTTGAGGCCATGCACCATTACGCCAACCAAGAAATGGCACTGCTTAAAAAACAGGCAGATTTAATCATGGAACAAGTTCGTGAAATTGAAGGTAGGTTGAAGGTTTCGGAAAAAATATATGAATCTGAATTAAGGTTTACCCCTGTAATTGGCCAAATTTATCATTTATACGAAAAAGACGACCATTTTAAACTTTCAATTATTGGACCACAAGAATGGGGAAACAGCAAAGGAATGGGAAACTACGTTGCCTCTGTAAAGTTGTTGGGCGACCATAGTTGGGATGTTATTTCAAAGGCAAAGGATTAGTCCTTCCAATCTGCCACAAATAAATTGGTATCTCGGGTACCACCGTTCCTGCGGTTACTAGAAAAGATAATTTTCTTGCCATCGGGCGAAAACATTGGAAAAGCATTAAACAAACTTTCGTTGGTAATTCGCTCTAGCCCAGAACCATCTTCATTAATCATAAACAATTGAAAATCGTATCCTTTGGCGCTGTGGTGGTTGCTGCTAAATATTATTTTCTTTCCACCTGGATGATAAAATGGAGCCCAATTGGCTTTACCTAAATGTGTTATTTGCTGAATATTACTGCCATCTATATTACAAGTGTAAATTTCCATACTTGTAGGGGCAACAAGGCCTTGTGCCAATAATTCTTTGTAATCTTTAATTTCCTCCTCACCGCTCGGACGTGAAGCACGAAAAACCAATTTGGTGCCATCAGGCGAGAAAAATGCACCCCCATCATAGCCAAGACCAAAGGTAATTTGCTTTACATTTTTACCATCAATGTCCATGATATAAAGGTCTAAATCACCATTTCTTGTGCTGGTAAAAACAATTTTATCGCCCTTTGGACTAACAGTGGCTTCAGCATCGTAACCGGGTTCATTTGTAAGTTGTTTTACAATTTTACCCTTTTCATCGGCAATAAAAATATCAAATGAAGGATAAATAGCCCATAAATAACGCTTGGAAGGCGGTGGATCTGCCGGACAATTTGGGTCGGCCAAATGCGTAGAAGCAAACAATATGTGTTTGTTATCGGGCATATAAAAACTGCAGGTGGTTCTGCCTTTTCCGGTACTAATTAATTGAGGTATGTTTGGAGTATCTATGGGCGCATTCAAATTCATTTTAAAAATTTGATCACAATGCAAACCCCAAGACTTGTTATTACTTTGAAAACAGAATTTTTTGTTGTCAAAGCTCCAATAGGCCTCGGCATTGTCTCCACCAAATGTGAGTTGGCGTAAATTCACCAAATGAGGTTCATTTGTTTGTGCCTTAAGCAATGAAAAAAACGAAAATGCCATTACGAAAGCAAGCTTAATTCTGAGCACCATAAGAATTTAAATTTTAACAAAAATATAAAAGGAAATCACCTTTGGTAACTATTTTATTTCCGCCACTTCAAATTTTGGCGAACCCTTTAAACCCTGTTTGCTGTAATAATCTGTAAACCTTAGTTTATATAGCTTTTGAGGAACTGTTTTAGTTTTTATAAAGTAATTTACATAATTACGAGTGTGGTAGCGACCTTCCGTAAAATCATAAATTTTCCAATCAAAGCCAATAACATCCCTACGAGAAGAGAATTTGAGGCAATCAACATCTTGTTTACGAACAGATTCAAAATTCATTGAACTGTCAACAGCTACTGCTATTAATCGAGAATTGATTTGTATTCCAGTAACAGTATAAATCAATGGTGGATTAAATTCATAATAAACCCAACGCGTCTTCAAAAAGCAAAATTGCCAATCTTGCATCAAGGGTTCAAAATTTAAGGTTTGGGCCGAACCAAAATCAAAAAACACATAGTTTTTCCTTGGGTCTTTATTAATGAACTCGGAACATATTGGATTTCCCTTAAGGTCGGCTGCTTCAAGATGAATACTACCAAAACCAGCATTAGCTAATTTAAATTGATAGTAACGTTGACTGGCATCCACATCCGGTCCTCTGTCAATAATATAAATTGAATCTCTGCTATGTCTATTTTGAGGATTGCACCAATTTTTCAGTACAATTGAATCACCACCCGAGGATTCATCCCAACGCCAAACTACTTTATTCAACTGTACACTTCCAAGAAATTTTTCATAGCCCAAAACACCAATAAAAACACCCTTTCCGCCATTAATCAAAATCCTATCCATGTCTGGAGCGCAATCAATTGCTAAATCCCAGCAACTGTTTTTTACACTCGATTTAATATAATTACTGTCTAAAAAATTAATATACACTTGGTCGTCTGAATGCTCTCCCAAATTTACTTGAACCAATGCAATGGAATCATTAGGCTTAGATGGCAATTGAAGAGGCTTTTCAACCTTTTCACAAGCAACTAGCATTAACATCGAAACGATGAAGCCAATCAAGTTAAATATTTGTAATCTCCGTTTCATTCTATTAATAAAAACTATATCTTAAACCTATAAACACTGTTCGTCCCATTGCCGTTGCTGCTGCATTGCTTCCTGTAGAATGAGGACCACTACTAAAGTTAGCGTTAACATTTATTACATTTAATAAATTTTTGACACCAAGTGTAGCATTCAATTTTTTCTTAAACAAACTCTTACTGACTGTAAAATCTAATAGTGCATATGGATCAATAAAGTTTAATGCAACAACATTGTTCAAGTAATCATATTGATACATTTGAAGCTTGCCATTTAACTTGCAAAACATATTTAAACTCAATCCAATTTTTTGAAAATTATACCCTCCATTGATGCGCCATTCATTGCTAAAATAAAAATCTCCAGTTTGCGAATAACCATACAATTGGTTTTTTCTTCCAGTATAAGAATATCCTAAAGACAATTGATAGGGGATTGTCCTATATTCAGCTGTAAAAGAAACTCCTGTAGAGGTAAATGCATTGATGTTCACATATTGGAATGCAGAATTGGTGCCAGTTCCAACCCTCGCCAAATCTATCATATTATAAATATGGTTATAAAAAACGGTCGGTTCGAACCGAAACACACGACTCTCCATTTTATAAGTATAGGTAGCTCCTATTTGAATATTATCTGAAGTTTCTGCTAACAAATTGGGATTACCCTTTAAATTATGACTGGCATCTACAAATTGTAAATAGAGTTCTTTTAATGATGGGGCTCTGAATCCCCTTGCGTATGATCCTCTGATCAATACCGCCTCTGAAAAATCATATTTGAAATTGAATGAAGGCACAAAAGGTGCATTGTATTTTGTATGATATATAACACGAAAAGCTGGACGAATAAGCAATCGTTTAAATGGGCGCATTTCTGCACTTGCAAATAAATCATAATCCCCCATATTTTGAGTTTTACCTTCAATTCTTGAGCCAATTGCAAACTCGTGGTTAAATTCATAACCCATTTGGTAACTCATCTTTTTTGAAAAGGCAACATTTGCATAGGTACCTCTGCTCATTATTTGGTGAAACCAACTGGTGTCTTGCTCATAGGCAGAAGGCACCAACTCTTGCGTAAGCGCCACCAAATCTTTTTGATAAGTATTAAATTTCCTTTGGTAAAAATTATAAGAGGCTAAGAAATTGATATTACGTTTGCCATCAAACTTTTTTTCATAAAAATAAGAGGAGGTTAACCGCGTGGTATGGTAATACCTATCTGCAGCAACTGCTTGTGTCCAATCTATAGTTGGCGTTCCAAGATCTGTTACTTTCTCCGAAAAAACTTGATTGGTCCACCTTATACTGCCACCCTCCACAAATTTCGACAAATTTAAATCTGCCATATATTGAGTTCTAGGTTTCCACAACTTTGCCCTGCTTTCTGGATCTTGGCTATACCCTTGAAAAAAGTTTCTGCCAAAATTTGCTAAAATACTGTATTTATGATTTGCTGTACCCAATGAAGCATCCATGTTATATTGCCCAATACTTTCAAGGTAGGTACCTGCTTTTAAGGTATGTGTACTTTGTTTTTGTTTCTTGGTAATAATATTGATTACTCCACCCAAAGCATCAGTTCCAAAGTTTACACTCATTGGGCCTTCCACAAACTCAATGCGTTCTACATTCTGTAAATTAATTTGAGAAAGATCTATACTGCCATTTTCCCTACCAACAACAGGCACCCCATCTATAAGCACTTTGATATTATTTCCTCCAACTCCTTGCAATTGCATGCTGCTTCCTAAAATAGGATCTTGCATAATGCGAATATTCAATTCATTGGATAAGACTTGTTGCAAATTAAACGCACCTTGTGCTTGAATTCTTTTCGCATCAATCACTTTTACCTTGTGAACGGCTTTATGTAAACTGTTTGCCTCATATTGTCCTGTTACAACCAATTCATCTAAATCAAGCACCTTGCCAATTGGTTGTGCCCAAGCATTTGCATAAAACAGCGCAAACACTGCCCATAAGACAGTGCTGCGAAGTTTAAAATAATTTGCTTGGATAAATTTCAAAACAGAATTCTTAGTTAATTACCAATTTGCTTGCAACGCTTTTGCCATCTGCCTCCATGCGCAAGAAATAAATACCTGCTTGCAATTGTTTGGTATCAAACTCTGCAGAAAATGCGCCATTTACATTGTCAAATAATTTGCTTTCTAAGCTTCTTCCAGTCATATCCATTAATTGAACATTTACTTTAGATACGTTATTAGTGAAAGTTGTTTGCACTGTAACCTTATCTGTTGCAGGATTTGGAAATACACTAATATTTTGATCCAATTTAGCCAATTCATTTGAGGCGGTTAAAATGCTATAAAACGTTTTATTGAACTTAATAAACTGTTTGGTTTGATCGGCATAATACTCTGTAAAATAAATTTTATAGTATTGGTTGTTGCCTTTTTTAATAACATAGGCCAATGAATCTCTTACAGGCCATGCACCAGGGGTTACAGTAATTACTTTCCAATCCCAACCCATTTGGGCAATTTTAGATTTAAAGCTTAGGTTAGTATCTGGAGTAAAAGTACGTGCATCTGGCATTTCGTATTTTGCAACAGTTGCAGTTGGATTTTGCAAAACACCCATTACTGGATACATAATGGTTTGACCAAACATGGTTACCAAAGATTTATAACGGGTAAAGACCAAATCCCAAGTATTTACTGGAGGTTCACGATCAATTACTGTTTTGGTTAAAACGTTTACATATGCAAATAATTTATTGGCATAATCAGCTTTCTTAATAGTCATGGTGGTACTATCTGTTCCATCAAGGTTTGACAGGGTGAAAACCCACATTGTGTCATAAGCAATTTTATGAATGGCTAATTTCTTCAAAGTTTTTGGTGC
This sequence comes from Bacteroidota bacterium, assembly GCA_947449515.1. Taxonomy (GTDB): domain Bacteria; phylum Bacteroidota; class Bacteroidia; order UKL13-3; family UKL13-3; genus B1. Next base: position 872 of record CANFSD010000080.1, on the reverse strand, counting down.
ACTTGGATTTGGAGAAGTAGTAATGGCCAATAACCAAATGTTTGATCCTGTTACATCTTTGGTAGACATATTGTATTGTCCCCATCCATAATCAAAAGGGTTGCTTAGACTGCGATCTTGGTTAAATGCACCAATATCCCATGTGCTATCACTATTATAAGTATGAGCCCATCCAGCCCATCCGGCAGTATCAAACGAATTCCAATTAGCAATTGGGGTTTTTGAATTATACAATTCAACACTTCTACCATCGTTAACCAAAATAGTTGCAGCTTGCATGGTTTTCAATGGTGGTTGCGCTTTACGAACCGAAAATGCAATATGCCAATTGTTGTTACGAGCAGTGTCTGTATGACCTGTTGTAAAGTTGTAATAAACATCCATAACAGTACCTGGTAACATGGTAACACTGTCTGCAATTTGAGAGAATGCACTGATTTTTAATGCCAAGGCTAGGATTATTAGTGAAAGTTTCTTCATAATAGGTGATTAATTGAGAAACAAAGAAAAACTAATTTGAATCCAAGTACCGCTGACAATTATCACCTTTTCCGATTATGACTGTTTTTTGACAGCCCACAAAATTGGGTAAGAAGGCATGTTTATGTCATAAGCAGCCAATTAATTTGTGGGATTAAGCTTTTTGCCTACCTTTGAAGCGCTAAAATTACTATGCAGATACAACTGTTAAAGTCGAAAATTCACCGTGCAAAGATTACCCAAACGGAATTGCACTACGTAGGCAGCATTACCATTGATGAAGATTTGATGGATGCGGCAAACATGATTGAAAACGAAAAAGTTCACGTGGTGAACATTAATAATGGCGAACGCCTAGAAACCTATGTAATAAAAGGTGAAAGAGGTTCGGG
>CANFSD010000079.1 GCA_947449515.1 Bacteroidota bacterium | reverse complement strand
TAAAAATGAGCAATAAAAACAAGAACAGAAATGGCGTTGTCTTTTCAACCGATACCCATTTCAATTACCAAGAATTTGAGCAAGAGAACCAAGACACCTTGCCATCCCAACAACAGCAATTAAAAATATTTTTAGACCGCAAAGGGGGTGGCAAATTGGTAACAAGAATTACAGGATTTATTGGAACAGATGAAGACTTGTCTACACTCGGTTCGAACCTAAAAAAACATTGCGGAGTTGGTGGAAGCAGTAAAGATGGAGAAATATTAATACAAGGTGATTTTAGAGACAAAATACTCAATCTACTTGTGAAAGAAGGATATAAGGCTAAAAAGGCCGGCGGGTAAAAAATTGCAATTGAAATGTTTTGGTAAAATTCCCGACATTGCAGCACAACAGTTCGAGAATCAATTACCTTGGCATAGAAATACAAGAAGATTAAAATTTAGTTAAAATAACATACACACAATGAGACTATTAGTTGTTGAGGACGAACCAAAAGTTGCCTCGTTTTTAAAGCAAGGATTAGAAGAACAACAAAACGAAGTTAGCTTGGCATATGATGGTTTTAATGCTAAGAAAATGGCTAAGGAAAATACCTACGACGCTATCATTTTAGATGTGATGATTCCCCAAATAAATGGTTTGGATGTTGCCAGAGAATTAAGAGCAGAAGGCGTTAAAACCCCAATATTAATGCTTACGGCAATGGGCTCCATTGACGAAAAGGTTAGCGGTTTAGATGCAGGTGCAGATGACTATTTGGTAAAACCATTTGAATTCAAAGAATTGCTTGCAAGATTAAGGGCGCTAAACAAGCGTTATACCGATAATATCACTGAGCAAAAAATAATTAAAATAGAAGATTTAGAATTAGACCTCAATAGAAAAGTTGCCAGAAGAGGCGGAAAAACAATTGATTTAACAGCCAAAGAATTTGCTTTGTTAGAATACCTAATCCGCAATAAAAACAGGGTAATTTCAAGAAATGAAATATTGGAAAAAGTTTGGGAATCTGGCTTTGACACCACCACCAATGTAATTGATGTGTACATTAATTTTCTTCGTAAGAAAATTGAAAAAGACTTCCCTACCAAAATCATACATACCATGGTAGGCATGGGTTATATTATAAAAAGCGAGGAATAGCCTTTCTTTGACATGAAAATAAAAACCGCACTTACGCTGAAATTTACGGCCATTGTTGCTGGAATTTTAATTTTATTTTCAATATTTACCTATGAATTTTCTGAGATTTTCAGAAAAAATGAATTTACAGACCGCCTCAGAAATGTATCTAGGAATGTTGTAATAAATTACCTCGATAAAGAAGAACTTACACCTTCCATTTTAAAGCTAATTTATGAAAAGCAATTAAACCGTTTTCCGCAGGAACGCTTAATTATTGCAGATGAGCACCACATTGTGATTTTTGCTTCTAAACCTGCAGCAGAAACAGAGTTGGATTTATTAGAACAACTTTATAAAAAGAGTAACGAAATAGAAATTACAAAAAAGGATACAGAATATTGCGCCTATATTGTTCATTATAATACCAAAAATTACTTTGTGGTAAGCAGTGCCATTGATGTAGTTGGCCAACAAAAATTAAAGTTTTTACGCTACCTCTTATTGGTATTAATTACGGTGTGTATTTTTATCTCATTTATTTTTGGTTTTTACTTTTCAAAACAATCACTGCAGCCCATTAAAAATGTAATTGCAGAGGTAGACACTATTAACGAAAGTAACCTACACCAGCGGGTTAACGAAGGAAACGGAACAGACGAAATTGCTAAACTAGCCATTGTTTTTAATAAAATGTTGGAACGTATTGAAAAGTCGTTTGAACTCCAAAAAATGTTTGTGGCAAATGCTTCCCATGAGTTTAGAACACCACTTACAGCCATGAAAGGGCAAATTGAAGTTTTGCTCTTACAAGACCGAACAGAAAAAGAATATTTAGCCGTTTTTGATTCAATTCAAGAAGATATTCAAAGCCTTATTTCCTTATTAAATGGTTTAACCGAATTGGCCTCTGCCAATGCAGATTTCCCAAATGTTTCTTTTACCAAGGTTTCAGTAATAGAGGTAATCATGGAGGCACGCGAAAGTATTTTGCACCGCAAACCCAATTACAAAATAAGCATTGATTGGGATGATTTTCCCGAAGAAGAAAACGCTATTCAAGTTTCGGGTGATTATGCCTTGCTGCATTCCGTATTTATAAATTTAATGGACAATGCTTGCAAATTTTCAAACGACAAAACCTGTGTAGTAAAAGTTTGCTTTAAAAATGCGCAAATTTTTATCAGTGTAATTGATAAAGGCGAAGGAATTAATCAGAAAGATCTTCCATTGGTCTTCCAGGCCTTCTACAGGTCAAATGATACCAGAAAGGTTCCCGGTTATGGCATTGGGCTAAGCCTCGTAAAAAAGTCCATAGAAATTCACCATGGAAGCATTTCAATTTCCTCGGAAGTAGGATTGGGTACCGAAGTTTCTGTCTGCCTTCCAAGCATTGCCATGGCATAGCACCCCCTCTTAATTTTAATTTTTGCTTCAAAAAATTGTTTGCTAAACAAACAAAGCCAAATAGTGTAAATTTGAATTATGGCATGGCGCAAAAAAGTTGGCATTTACCCTTGGCATTTCAACCAACAAATTAAACTACTTCAAAGTGGCAATGCATTTTTTACTGCGCTTCAACATTCTATTGAAAATGCCAAAAACGAAATTCATTTTCAAGTATATATTTTTGAAAATGATAGCACCGGCAAATGTATTTATGAACTTTTATTAGCAGCAGCACAAAGAGGAGTAAATGTACATATTTGGATGGATGCCTATGGAAGTAAAAACTTTCCAAGTGTATGGGAAACAAAGCTCCTTGCTGCCAATGCCAGCGTAAATTATTTTTCTCGCTTTAAATTGGCATTTAATTTTCACATGGGATTGCGCCTACACCATAAAATTATGGTATTCGACAAACACAGTGCATATGTGGGAGGCATAAATATTTCAGACGCCTATAGTCATCTAGGTAAAACCAAAACATGGCTAGACTTTGCCGTAAAAGTAGAAGGCAATTTGGTGCAGGATCTTTTGCGCATTTGCATACAAGTAGAAAAAGGATTTTTACCCAAACTAAAAAAACATTTTAGGAAAACAATTTACCAGCAAGAAGGTCATCAACTAAAAGCCCGCGTATTGCAAAATCATTGGTCGCGCGCAAAATTTGGTATCAGCAGGCAATACAGAAAAAACATCCAAAAAGCACAAACAGAAATCACCTTATTGGCCAGCTATTTTTTACCTTCACCCGCGCTAAAACGGCAACTTAAAAGAGCTGCCAAAAGAGGTGTAAAAATTAAACTCATTGTAGGGGGAATTTCAGATGTGCCAATTGTTAATTATGCCAGCGCCTATTTTTACAAAGACCTCCTTAAAAGTGGCATTGAAATATGGGAATGGCAACCAAGTATTTTGCATGCCAAACTTGCTTTTATTGACAATGAGTGGATGTGCATAGGATCCTACAATATCAATCACCTGAGCGATTTTGGCAGCACAGAATGTAATATTGAAATACGCGACCAAGTATTTCAACAGGAGAGTCTTTCAACAATTAAAGAGATTTTAGCCAAAGATGCCTTACAAATCCATAAAGAAGATTTTATGAAGAAAAATGGATTGGGAATAAGCTTAAGAAATTTTATTTCTTATCACCTGGTTAACCTCTCCTTTAAACTACTTTTTTACTTGCAAAGAGGTACAAAGTCGTAATTTACCTGTTGTATAAATCGCGGATGGCAACCGAGGCTACAGTGCAACCAAAAACGGTAGGCATATAACTAATAGTACCCACTGCAGATTTTTTATTCTGCGCTTCCATCAACATCAACTGAGAATTAACCAATCTTGGTTCGGCCGAAAACACAGCTTTTACACCCTTATACACACCTAAACGATGCAAGTATTTACGTGTGTATCTTGCCAAATGGCAATTATACGTTTCAGAAATATCTGCTACTTTTACTTGGGTTGGATCAACCTTAGAGCCAGCTCCCATGCTGCTTACAATTGGAATTCCTCTGTCAATACAAGCCTTAATGTAATATACCTTTGGGGAAAGTGTATCAATGCAATCTAAGGCATAATCAAATTTATTATTGTCTAATATTTCAAAGGTAAGTGCATCGCGAAAAAACTGAGGAATTACCTGCAATTCTAAATCAGGATTGATATCTAACAAACGTGCAGCAAGCACATCTGCCTTTACCAAACCCTCTGTACTTTTAAGCGCAGGAATTTGTCTATTTCTGTTAGTTGGATCAACGGTATCTGCATCAACAATGGTCATTTTACCAACGCCAGAACGTGCAATCATTTCTGCGGCAATTCCGCCAACACCACCCAAACCAACCACTAAAACATTTGAATTTATTAATTTACTGAGCCTATCTTTACCTAACAAAAGTTCGGTTCGGCCCATCCATGGCTGTATTTCAAACGACATATAAAAACTAAAAAACTTGTGAAGCGATGGCTTTGGTAACCTCACTTACACCCATTGTATAATAATGTAAAACTGGAACCTTAGCCGCTTTCAACTCCTTACTTTGCTGAATAGCCCATTCAATACCCACTTGTTTAACAGCTTTGTCGTCTTTGCAATTTTCAACAGCATGCACCAAATCTTCAGGAATATCTATATTAAAAATCTTAGGTAAAACAGTTAATTGTTTTTTAGTTGTCAATGGCTTTATACCTGGTATAATTGGTATTTGAATATCCATTTTTCTACAACTTTCTACAAAGTCGAAAAACATTTGGTTATTGAAAAACATTTGCGTTACAATATACTCGGCACCCGCATCTACCTTTTGTTTGAGCCATCTCAAATCACTTTGCATATTGGGTGCTTCAAAATGTTTTTCTGGATAGCCAGATACACCAATACAGAAATTAGAATTAGAGGCATTTTCCAATTCTAGATCCAAATAACGACCATTATTCATGGCTACTACCTGCTTTAACAATTCAATAGAATCTTTATTGCCATCTGGTTCCGGAACAAAATTTGATTCGTTTTTGATATTATCGCCACGTAAAACCAAAACATTGTCTATACCCAAGAAATGTAAATCTATTAAGGCATTTTCAGTTTCTTCTTTGCTAAAACCACCACAAATTAAATGCGGTACAGTATCTACATGAAACTTATTCATTAATGCTGCACAAATAGCAACTGTGCCCGGACGTTTGCGGGTATAAACCCTATCAAAACCTCCATCTTTACGTTTGCGCAAAACAAACTCTTCGCGGTGATAGGTTACATCAATAAAGGCTGGTTTAAATTCCATCAAAGGACTAATTCCATTAAATATAGAATTAATGTCTTTACCTTTTAATGGGGGTAAAATTTCAATGGAAAATAAAGTTTCCTTGGCGTTTTTTATATGTTCTGTAACTTTCATTCGATTTGCAAAATAATAAATTAGAAGCTTAAATGTCTAAAACAATTTTACCAAATTGCCTACCATCATCCATAAACCGAGCGGCATCCTCACATTGGGCCAATGGGAAATTTTTGGCAACAATTGGCACAAGTTGATGTTGGTTCACAAAATCTACCATTTGCTTAAACTCTTCTTCATTGCCCATGGTTGATCCAAGAATATCAATTTGTTTCCAAAATATTTTAGCAGGAACGCCTGTATTCCAAGCGCCAACGGTAGCTCCGTAGCTTGCAATGCGCGCACCTGGATTACATAAATCTATTAATTTAGAAAAATCCGGACCACCCGCGCCATCAATTATTACATCAAATCCACCACTTTCTTTGGCCAAATTTTTATGCCAATCAGTTGTTTTGTAATTGGCACCACCAATGGCACCGAAGGAAACTGCTTTGGCTATTTTTTCATCACTGCCGCTTGTTACATATACTTTACAAGCATGGGCAATGGCAAATTGCGCCGCATAAATGGCTACACCCCCGCCAATACCCGTAACCAAAACGGTTTCACCTGCTTTTACTTTGGCCCTGCTAAACAAAGCCCTAAAAGCAGTTAAGCCTGCCAAGGGCAATGCCGCTGCCGCTTGGCTAGACAAATGCGTTGGTTTAGGGTATAACAAATGCGCCGGAACCACAATGTATTCTGCAAAAGAGCCATTATTGGGTAAGCCCAAAATAGTATAAGTTTTGGCTTGAACCCTAGGATTATCGCCCCAGGTTAAAGATGGATTTACAATAACCTCCTTGCCGATCCAATCTGCATGTGAGGGATTGGCTGCTTGTACTACCACGCCACACAAATCACTGCCGCAAATTATTGGAAATGCCAGGCCTGCGTATTGCCCTTTTTGAATAAACACATCGCGGTGATTGAGGGCGGCATGATTTACCTTAATAAGCACTTCATTACCAGTTGGCACAGGTTGTTCAAAATCTTGGTAAATAAACTTGCCGTTTATTTCATGTAAAACTGCTGCTTTCATAAGCTGGTTTAAAATAGAAATTGAATTAATTAACAAAAAGAATTTTTCCGATATGCGTTTTGGATCCATCCTTATTGGCGGCCATCAAAAGGTAAACACCCGTTGAAACGCGCTTGCCGTTAAAACTTCTTCCATCCCAAGAGGCAAATCCACCGTTGGCAATGGTTTCATAAACAAGGTTACCACTAATATCTGTAATCTTTACAGTTGACTTTTCTACCAAACCTCTTATGGAAACACTGCCTGTAAAATCTGGCCTAACAGGGTTTGGGAAAATCTCCACATGCGAGAAATCATTTTGGCCTAAACTGGCATCACCCATGTAGGAAATAATACCTTTTTCGGTTCCAAAAAATACTTCACCACTGTGTTCATCCATCCCAATTTGCATTACATTATTGGATAGCAAAGGGGAATTACTTACAGTAAAATTCTTGAGCACAGTGTAACCATCGTCTGAAACCAACCAAACACCATTTGGGGTACCAATCCACTTGCGATTGGCAGGATCAACATAAATACAATTGATTTGTTCTTTGCCTAAAAATATTTCATAGTTGGTGCCTACTTTGATAATGATTTGACGTGCATCAAAATTATCTTCTGAGGTATTAAAAATCATAGAGGGATTACTTAAAATGGCTAAACCTTGGCTCGTCCCAATCCACATTTCTCCATTCAAATCTTTGCTCACACATAAAACAGTATTGCTAGGCAAAGCACCCATACCCACTTCTTTATTCAGCAATTTATAGCGATCATCGTTGGCATTGCTAGGCGTGGCATTATCATTATAAATCAAAATACCTTTATCGCGCAAACTCAAT
>CANFSD010000078.1 GCA_947449515.1 Bacteroidota bacterium | reverse complement strand
CTAAAGAAGGATTTTTAAACTTAATGGGGTTTATTAAAAACAATCTTTGGGTATTTTTCCTCTTGGTCTTGGGTGCGTTGTTGGCCATCATTGGCCGACCAGGTACTGGCGATATTGCAGATTACCATTTGCAGGCAATTCAATGGGTAGAAAAATATCCTATGCTATTTGGTTTAGGTAACTTTAACAGGCCATTGGCCAACAACAATTGGTGGTTTAATTTACAAGCCTTTTGGGGCTTTTCTTTCCTTGGTGTAAAATCTGTTTATGTGGGTAATGCCCTCTATTTTATTTGCTTGTTTTCTTATTTGTTTTTTGCCGAACCTATTTCAAAGGCACAGCAATGGATGCGTTTTTTGTTTGCTGCTTTTATTTTATTGTCATTGAAAACCGCCTTTGTAGGCGCTGTAACACCAGATATTATTGTTACAGGTATGATTTACCTTTTGCTTGATTTGTATTTGTTAGCTGCTGCCAAAATAGATTTGCGAAAGGGCTATCTGCTGCTTATGGTGCTTTTTATTCTATGGATTGTTACGGTAAAAGCCACAGCTATTGTTTTCTTTATGCTGCCATTGCTTTGGTTGATCCAATTATTGCGCCACAAACAAGGGTTATTTATTGCTAAATTATTTGTGTTAGGTCTTCTTTTTCTGGTTCCATGGTTTATAGGAAACGTAATTTTATGTGGTTATTTATTGTATCCATTTAATCAAATTGATTTGTTTGCTGTGGATTGGAAAGTGCCTGCCTTTTTCTTTGAATTTGATAAAATAGTTTTAAATAGTTGGGGTAAGGTTCCTGGGCAAGATATTTACCTCACCCAGAAAATGGGCATAGGAGAATGGTTCCCAATTTGGTTTGGGAAATTGGATATATTGAACCGCTTGTTGGTTATTGGTTTTGCGGTGAGTGCGCCAATTGTAGTATTATTTTCATTTAAAAAGAAAGAACTTCTTTGGCCACTGGCTTTTGTACTTTTGAGTTTTACGATTATTTTTTTAAATGGCCCGCATCCTCGATTTTTGTTCGGTTATATGCTGAGTACTATTGCCTTTGCTTTGTATTTGTTATCAGCTAAAATTCCCTTTGAGACTCCCAAGAAATTACTTCCAATAGTAGCTTTGGTATTGGTGTCGTTTTTGGGCATTCAATCCTTCCTGCAAAAAGATTTGCCAAGCGCTTGGTTCGAACCGAAACCTTACCCGCATGTGCAATTAGAGACAAGAAATATTGATGGCTTTGAAGTGTATATTACTAAGAATGCCAATTCTTGTTGGGATCAATTTCCGAGTTCTTATTATTTTATAGATTCGGTTGGTTTGCGTGGTGCCGACATAAAAAAAGGCTTCAGTGTAAAACACTAAAGCCTTTTAAAATTTGTTTAGTCCCACTGTTTGTTAAAATCACCGCGGGCAAAAAACTTTTCAATGAGGCAGTACATCAAGATAAAGAAATAACGGCTTCCCATTTCCCTGATTTTTAGGTTCGAAACACCGTGTTTTCTATTGGTCCAACTGTTGGGTAACACGGTATACGAATAGCCTCTAATGATGGCTTTTAAGGGTATTTCAACGGTAAGGTTAAAGTGCGGAGAAATAAAGGGTTTTACGCCTTCTATGGTTTCTTTTTTGTATAATTTGAATGCATTGGTAACATCATTGTATTTGATGCCAAACAAGAGGCGTACAATATTATTGAATAACCTATTTAAGAATAATTTGTGGCGTGGGTAATCATATACCTTGCCGCCTTTGCTCCAACGTGTGCCAAAAACACAATCGTGGCCTTCTAACATTTTGTTATAAAAGACTACCAGGTCTTCTGGTGCATCACTCAAATCTGCCATCATAATGGCAACGCAATCGCCATTGAATTTTTCTAAGCCGTAACGAACAGCGTAGCCAAAACCATTTCTACCTTTGTTGGTATAAATAACCAAGCTAGGAATTGTTTTTTGAAGGTTTTCTAGTACCGCTAAGGTATTGTCTTTTGAATTGTCGTTAACCACTACAATTTCATGTGGTATATTGGCTTCCGTTAAACGTTGGTATAAGTTTTCCAATGTTTCTGTAATGCTCAATGCCTCGTTGTAGGCGGGTATAACAACACTTAATTTCATTTGCTTAGTTTGGTTTTTTTGCAATTAACAAAAATTGTTTTCCCATAAAACGCCAAGCAAAGGGCATTTTAAAATACATTTTTACCAAAAAATCGGTTACAGGAATTTTACCTCTGAAACTCAATGGTAAAAACCTATCGTGTACTTCTTTAACTTCAAAACCAGCACCATATAAATGTTCTGCAACACCTAATTCTGTTAAGATTACGGTATGGTCTGCAAAATCGAAATAATTTTTTGCGCAGTATTTAAAGTTGGGTCCCATGATGGCAATTTGGCCACCTGGTTTAAGGATGCTAAACATTCTTTCTAAGAACATGGCTACATCTTCTTGTGAGTGCAAATGTTCTAAGAAATTAGAAACATACACGCCTTCAAAATAATTCTGCGGCAATTCAACTTCGAGGTTATTTCCAATTACCACCTTTACACCCTCTTTGGCTGCATGCTTGGTGTGTTCGCCCATGTCCACCGCCCATTTCTCATTGGCAGGTACTTGGTTAATAAATTCACAATCGCCCGCAGCGGGGTCAATCATGCTATTGGGCTGACCCAATTTTTCATGAATAAATGCTGCAATGATTTTCCAAGTAGACAATTTTTTATTTTTATCTACGCCTTGGAAGCGGTATTGGTATATTCTGTCGTAATTCATTTTAGGTGTTTGTGTTTATTAGGCTTTCAGTCGCTCATTCATTCTATCATGCATTTCTACCAAGGTGGCTTCCAGGTTGTATTTCCAGTCCCAAGTTGGGTAATGTGATTTAAATTTATTTACATCACTGATATACCAGATATGATCGCCAATGCGGTTTGTTTCGGAATAGCTATAGCTCATTTTGTTTCCGGTAATTTTCTCACACCAATCAATGGCTTCTAACATACTGCAATTGGCAAAACGGCCACCACCTGCGTTATATACTTCACCCTGACGAGGATTTTGGTAAAAATGCCAAAACATATTTACCAAATCTGAACTATGGATATTGTCTCTTACTTGTTTTCCTTGGTAACCAAAAATGGTATAATGGTTTCCGCTGATAGCACATTTCATTAAATAGGCTAAGAAGCCATGTAATTGCGCGCCGCTGTGGTTAGGACCCGTTAAGCAGCCACCTCTAAATACGGCTGTTTTCATGCCAAAATATTTGCCATATTCTTGTACCATCACATCTGCTGCAACCTTGCTGGCACCAAATACACTGTGTTTGGTTTGGTCAATACTCATGGTTTCATCTATACCATATTGAAAGAAGGCGTGGTCTTCGGCAATTTCCCAACGTTTTTCTAATTCTACCAATGGTAAAAAATTAGGGGTATCGCCGTATACTTTATTGGTAGAAGTGAAAATAAAAACTGCTTCAGGACAATTTAAACGTGTTAGTTCAAGCATGTTTAAAGTTCCTACTGCATTCACGCCAAAATCTGTGAGCGGCTCTTTTGCAGCCCAATCATGACTGGGTTGTGCGGCAGCATGAACAATTAATTTAATGTCTTTACCAAATTCTTTGAAAACGGTTTCTAGGTTTTCGTAGTTTCTGATATCAATATCGTAAGATTTAAAATTGCTGTATTTTTCTTCCAACCTATTTTTGTTCCAAGTGGTAGATCCATCTGCACCAAAAAAGTATGACCTAAGGTTATTGTCGATACCAATTACCATATCAAATTGTTTGGTAAAAAACTCCACTGATTCTCCGCCAATAAGGCCACTGCTACCTGTAACTATCGCAATATTCATTCTATTAGTTTAAGATGTTCTTTAAATTCTTTTCGTTTGCCTTCATCCACTCAAAAGTATCAGCTACCAGGGCTTTCATGTCTTTGGCAGGTTTCCAAGCACCACCATTAATTTGATTGAGTTTAGTGCAATCACTCACATAAATCCTCACATCTGCTGTTCTGTTTTCTGTAACAGGTTTGATGTTGATTTTGTTTCCAGTTACTTCTTGGCAAAGGGTTGTAAGTTCTTGCAAACTAAAACTGGTTTGTAATCCACCACCCACATTCATGGTTTGGTTATTGTATACATCCAAGTTGTGAATTTGGTGATCGATGAGTTGCAGTAAATCATCTGCATGCATTACATCACGCATTTGTTTACCTGTTCCTCCATATCCAATATAGGCCAATTCGCCTTTAAAATAATGACGAGCTAACCATAACACCAAAACGCCTTGGTCTATTTTGCCCATTTGCCAAGGGCCACTTATCACGCCACAACGGTTAATAATGCTTTTTACACCTTTTAGTTCGTTGTATTCTGTAATGAGTAATTCTGATGCCAATTTGGTGGTTCCGTAAAAGCTTCTGCTTCCTTCTAATGGAAAATCTTCTGCAACGCCTTGTGCAGAAATACCACGCATACTTTGTTGGTTCAACCAAACAAAACGCGTTTCTAATTCTTCAAAATTGGCAGCTTCTAAATTTTTAATAGGATAGATTCTACTGGTAGATAGGAAAATAAATGCTGCACCCGTTCTTTTTGCCAATTCAAGACAATTAACTGTTCCGTTAAGGTTGGCATTGAGTAGCGGCAAAACGGGAGAATTAATGCCAGAAAGCACACTTGGATCGGCAGAGGCATCAAGGATAAAATCTAATGAATCAAATTCTAAGAGGTCTTCTGCGTTTCTGATATCACCATGAACAAATTCTACTTCAGCTTCTTTGAGGCGAATTAAATTTAATTCTGAACCTCTGCGACGCAGGTTATCTAAGGCAATTACCCTGTAATTTGGGTACCTTAATTTAAGGCCAATTGCTAGGGTCGATCCAACAAAACCAGCGCCTCCTGTAATTAATAGCTTTTTACTCATGATAAGTTAAGAACCGCAATTTTAGGGAATTGGAATGAATTACTTGTGGTTTTTTGTTGAATAGGGGCTAAAATAAGCCATAAAAACCCAAAGATTTTTATAATTTCGAAGCTTTCAAATAATATATGTCAACGGAAAGAATACTCATCATTGGTTCAAATGGCCAGATAGGCCTAGAATTAGCCGAATCTCTAAGAATAAATTATGGTTCAGAAAATGTGATCTGCAGCGATGTGCGTCAGATGGAGCATCAAATTATGCCTTTTGAAATATTGGATGTATTAGATCAAAACAGTTTATTGGCCATTGTAAAGAAGTATAATATTACCCAAGTATATTTATTGGCTGCGCTTTTGAGTGCTACTGCAGAAAAGAATCCAAAGTTTGCTTGGCAATTAAACATGGATGGTTTGTTTCATGTTTTGGATATGGCAAAAGAAGGCCTCATTAAAAAAGTGTATTGGCCAAGTTCAATAGCGGTATTTGGTCCTACCACACCTCGTTTAAATACACCTCAATATACCGTTATGGAGCCTAATACTATTTATGGTATTAGTAAGCAGGCGGGAGAGCGTTATTGTGAATATTACCACCAAAAATATGGTGTAGATGTAAGAAGTATTCGTTACCCAGGTTTAATTGGTTGGAAGAGTGCACCAGGTGGCGGAACTACAGATTATGCAGTTCATATCTATCATGAGGCCTTAAAACAACAAAGCTATAATTGCTTTTTAAGTGCCGAAACCAGTTTGCCAATGATGTATATGCCAGATGCCATTAGGGCAACTATTGAGTTAATGGAGTCGCCTGCAGAGAAAGTTAAGATCAGAAGTAGCTATAATGTTTCAGGAATTAGCTTTAATCCGGAAGAAATTGCTGCCAGCATCCGAAAATTTATTCCAAATTTCACCATAAGTTATACACCAGACTTTAGGCAAGCAATTGCAGACAGTTGGCCACAAAGTATAAACGACCAAGAAGCCCGTGAACATTGGGGTTGGAAGCCTGCTTTTGACCTAGATGCTATGACAAAGGTGATGTTAGCCAACTTAGGTAAATAAGTTTAGGTGAAATATGCAATACCTATTAATAGGTATTTTTGATGTAATCAATTGATTTATAAACAGATGCGTTGAAAATTTTTACACAGAATTTTGACGCGTTTTCTTGTTTTCAATTTTTATTTGGTATTTATTTGGTGTGAAAGTCGCTGTGGAAACATAGCAAATAGCCTTTACACCTATGATAATTTTTAATACCCAAACTGCTGTATATTTTAATGTTTCAAACCCTTTTATTGGTTTTAAAAAACTAATAATCAGCTGTTTGTTGTTTTTTTCTTTTCTTTTTTCTCCACATTTATTGTGGGCGCAGAAAATAGCTACCGAGCAGGGAACATTTAAGATGAAGGTAGAGAAGAGTGTTTCGGAATTACAAGCTGAAAAATACTGTATTGAGCATGCCCGCATTGACGCCATAGAAAAGGCGTTTGGACAAACCATTGTTCAGGGGAATTCAACCTATATTAAAAACGAAAGAACGGGCAGTACTACTGAAAGCAAAACGGTATTTAATTTAATGTCGGAATCGCTGGTGAACGGCGAATGGGTTGAAGACATAAAACCACCTAAAATAGACAAAGAATTTATAGATGGTGAGCTTTGGATGACGGCCACCGTTTATGGAAAAATTAGGGAGATAAAGGAAGTTCCCATTATGTTTAAGAGCAGTTTATTGAGCTGCCCAGGTGCAGAATGCAAAACCACTACTTTTAATAACAAACAATCAGTTTACTTAAATTTTATTGCACCTGAGGATGGGTATATCTCGGTATACTGCGATGTGCCGGATGAGCATACCACTTATAGGATGTTGCCTTACAAGGCAGATCAAAATATTTCTTCTTACCCTGTAAAAGCAGACCAAGCGTATTTGTTTTTCTATCCAAAAGCATCTGGTAATATACAGCCAGGTAAGGTTGATGAATTTACTTTTTTATTGGCTAAGCCCAATACCCCAGAGGTTAATAAGGTATTCATTTTGTTTCGACCCAAAAATGAAATAGCCAAACCATTGTTGAGCAATGGAAAGCCCATGAACGATATTCAATTAGAAATGCCCCTCAATTTAGAAAGTGAAGCCTTCCAACTTTGGCTCCAAAAATTGCGCAGGGCGGAGTCGGATATTCAATTAGAATCTATTGTAGTAAGTATAGAACCATAAGCCATGAACATGAAAAAAACAGCCTATTTCCTAATTATTTGTTTAGTCGCAATTGCCAATATAAATGCGCAATTGGTGGGTAACAGTAAAAAAGCAGCCTTGAATTTAAGCAAACCCTATGAGCGTGGTTTGCCTCCCAATATTTTTGTGGAGTTGCAATTTGTTGACGACAATGCAAATGGCCTATTGGAGGCCGAAGAAAACGCACG
>CANFSD010000077.1 GCA_947449515.1 Bacteroidota bacterium | reverse complement strand
GGGTTACATTGGCTACCAGTATAATAAAGGAATAAAGCTTTTTTTGTTGTGCTAAATGTTTCAGGAATTGTATTTCCTCCAGTTGTAGTTTCTGTTTTCTTGCAACTTGCAAGTGTTAAAGAAAGACCGATTAAAACGGCCAATGAACTTTTAAATATATTTTTCATTTTTATTGGGATTTATTTTCAATAACAAATATTAACAAAATTTTGACAAAACAAAATCTCGGTAAAATTATTTTTTTGCGTTTCGCGCAAACTTAGGCCTCTGCGCGTAGGCTTAAATCAATACTTTTAGACGAATGGGTGAGGGCACCAACAGATATAAAATCAACTCCGGTGGCCGCATAATCTTGTATGGTATCCATGGTAATTCCGCCACTGGCCTCTGTTTCAAAGCGCTTATTGATTAGAGCAACAGCCTCTTTAATCATTTCGGGTTTAAAATTATCGAGCATAATTCTGCTTACCCCGCCATAATCTAAGACCTGTTGAACTTCCTGTAAATTTCTTGTTTCAATTTCAATGGGAAGGTCGAGGCCCTTAAATTTTAAATATTGTTGTGTTTTTTCTATGGCTTGTTTAATTCCACCTGCAAAGTCAATGTGGTTGTCTTTAATCATAATCATATCATACAAACCAATGCGGTGGTTGCTACAACCGCCAATTTTAACGGCCCATTTTTCCAATAAACGCATGCCTGGAGTGGTTTTGCGTGTATCTAAAATGGTGGTATGGTAATCCTTTAGTAATTGACTAATCTTATAACTTTGACTGGCAATTCCACTGAGCCTTTGCATAAAATTTAATACCAGGCGTTCTGCGGTTAATATGCTAATATCTGATCCGCTAACCTCAAAAATGCGCTCCCCAATTTCAATTAAATCGCCATCTTTTTTTAGGGGCGTATAGTGCAAATCTGAATCTACACGTTTAAAAATATATTGAGCCAATTCAATACCAGCAATTACTCCTGCCTCTTTTGCAACACAGTATGCTTTACCTTGCTTGTCTGCCGGGATGCAGGCCAAAGAGCTATGGTCGCCACTGCCAACATCTTCTCTTATGGCAATTTCAATGAGGTCTTTGATGTCTTTATTTTGTAGTAATTCCATGGTTTGTTTCATTAAATAGTCCATTCTGCTAAAGCGTAATTTCGCATAAATTGAATGGTTTCTTGAATGTCGGTATAGAGGTATCGGTCGTTTTCTAATTTGGCAACTTTTCCGCGATACGCTGTTAATACCTCTTCAATATGATGAGAACTTTGCAAAGGTCTTCTGAATTCAATTGCTTGTGCGGCGTTCATATATTCAATAGCCAATACGGTTTCTACGTTATTGCAAATACGCAATAATTTGGTTGCGGCATTGGCTCCCATGCTTACATGATCTTCTTGGCCATTGCTACTTACAATGCTATCAACACTGGCTGGTGTGGCCAATTGTTTGTTCTGACTAACAATACTGGCAGCTGTGTATTGTGGAATCATGAAACCAGAATTTAATCCTGGTTTGGCTGTAAGAAACGCTGGCAAATGTCTGGTGCCAGAAATTAATTGGAAGGTTCTGCGTTCAGAAATATTTCCCAATTCTGCTAAGGCAATGGCAAAAAAATCATAAGCCAAAGCCAATGGTTGTCCATGGAAATTACCACCAGAAATAATAGTGTCTAAATCTGGAAATACATTTGGGTTATCTGTAACGGCATTTACTTCAATATCTAAAACGGTTTTAAAATATTGAAAGGCATCCCAAGACGCACCGTGTACTTGTGGTATGCAGCGGAATGAGTAGGGGTCTTGCACTTGTTTTTTAGGTGCAGCAATCATGGCACTGTTTGCCAATAAATAACGCATTACCCTGGCTGTTTCTATTTGTCCTGGGTGCGGTCTTAAATCATGCAAAGCAGGATGAAAAGGCTCTATCCTTGCATCAAATCCTTCTATGGATGTTGCTGCAATGAGGTTCGACCAATTAATTAATTTCTTTGCTTTGAGGTAAACATAGGTGCCAAATGCACTCATAAATTGGGTGCCATTTATTAATGCCAAACCTTCTTTAGATTGCAATTTAATTGGCTGCCAATTGTATTTTGCCAAAGCCGTTTTTGCAGGTACTATTTCAAACGCATTGCCATTTTGGATCCAAACTTCTCCATCGCCAATTAGTGGTAAACATAAATGGGCTAAGGGAGCTAAATCGCCACTGGCGCCCAAAGAGCCTTGCTCATACACAACAGGATAAACGCCATTGTTAAAAAAGTCAACCAAACGGTTTACGGTTGCTGCGCTTACGCCACTGCTTCCCAAAACCAGTGATTGGATTTTTAGGAGCAGCATAATTTTAACCAATTCGCGGTCAATTTTTTCTCCTGCACCACATGCGTGTGAGCGCAATAAATTTTCTTGTAAAGTACTCAGCTCAGAATTGGAAACAACCGTATTGCAAAGTGAACCAAAACCTGTATTAACGCCATAAATAGCATCGCCCTCTTTCTCCATGCGTTGGTCGAGGTAGGCCCTGCATTTCTCAACTGCTGCCATGGCATTTTTTGAGACAACTATTTTTTTATTTTGGTCAATAATGTATTCAATTTCACTCAGTGAAATCTCATGACTAATTTCAATAATATCTTTCATACTAATAGTCTATTTGCGTTAATTCTTCTTGGCTCACTTCTCTTTGTTCACCGCTGATTAAATTCTTTAAATTGTATTTACCTGTTTCCATTTCGTTTGACCCAATGATACAGGCGAAATCAATTTTTAATTTATTGGCATACTCCAATTGTTTGCTTATTTTTTTGGTAATATCAGGGTAAATTTCGGCTGCAATGCCTTTGGTTCGAACCGATGCGCAAAGCTCCAAAGCTCTTGTTTGTGTAGCCTCGTCAAAGTAGCAAAAAAGAATTTTGGTTTCGTTTGCCTTGAGTGAAGCAGGAAATAAATTTAACTCCTCCATTACGTCATAAATACGGTCGAGGCCAAAAGAAATACCTACACCAGAAATACCAGGTAAGCCAAAAATATCTGTTAAATTATCATATCGCCCGCCGCCTCCAATACTGGAGCTTAGGCTTCCAGCATTTGCCTGTACTTCTACAATGGCGCCTGTATAATAACTCAAGCCTCTGGCCAAGGTTACATCTATTAGAATTTGGTTGTGGGTGTTTAATGTTTTTAAGAAGGCAAATAATTTAGATAGTTCAGCACATCCCAGCGCTCCTTCTTCTATATGGCCCAGCATGGCTTCAATTTTAGGTAATGCTTGCGGGTCTTTGCTCAGGGCTAAAAATTTCAAAACATCTTCAGATTGGTTTTGGTTCAAACCGAGTTTTTCTAAAATTGTTTTTACCCCATCCATGCCAATTTTATCAAGCTTGTCTATGGCAACCGTTATGCCCATAAATTTATCAGCTGCACCAATATGTGTAGCCAAGGCGCTTAATAATTTTCGGTTGTTTATTTTAATGTTTACAGGAATTTGTAGACTGCTAAAAACCTCGTCGTATATTTTTAGCAATTCGGCTTCATTTAATAGGCTATTGCTACCAATAACATCGGCATCACATTGCCAGAATTCTCTGTACCTTCCTTTTTGTGGTTTATCTGCACGCCACACTGCTTGCATTTGGTAGCGTTTAAAGGGAAGGTTAATGTCATTTCTATTCATTACCACATAACGCGCAAAGGGCACGGTTAAATCATAGCGCAAACCTTTTTCTGCAATAAATGGCAAACTCTTTTTTGCATCCAAATGGCGGAGGCTTCCATCAACCGAGGGCAAAAAGGTGGCATCTGTATTTTCCTGTCCTAAGCCTTTTTCATTGAATTCAATCAGCTTATCGAGGTAGTTGCCTGTATTTATGATTTTATAAAGTAATTGATCGCCCTCCTCACCATATTTTCCTGTGAGGGTGCTGAGTTGCTCCATTGATGGCGTTTCCAATGGCATAAAGCCATATTTTTTAAAAACGGTTTCAATGGTGTTCAGGATTAATTTTCTTCGCTGAACCGTCAAGGGGCCAAAGTCGCGGGTGCCTTGTGGTAAACTAGGTTTTTGAGCCATAAGTACCTGCGAATATAAGAATTGAAAATGGAGAATTTTGGAAAAAGGTACAATCTTAAATTGGAATGATAGCCCAGTGTGCCACATTCCAATTTAAGATGATTGAATTACCTTATTCTATCTGCGCTTCTCACCAAATCCTCGTCTTTTTTGATGAGAAAGAATACGCGGATATTTAAATAGATCATGAACAGAAATAAGCTAATGCCAAAAAGTGAGGATAGCATGAGTTTTTCTGAACTAAAATTGGGCACAAAAGAGTAGGCTTTAATGGCAAATGCGGCCAGTAAAACCAAAATGGCAAATAGGTTTATTTGGGTGAATTGCATTTGTTTAAGCCTGTTTTTGAAATTTAACAGAATATATAGACTCAATCCAATTACGATAGATGCCAATAAAATAAGTAAATATTGTACCTGAATTTCAACCAAAAGGCCGTTTTCAAGCCTATTGAAATAAAAAAGATTCATTACGTATTCATTTGTTTTGGCATTGGGTTCTACATAAATTAAATGCAAAGTTTGCATGCCACATAATGTTGCTACAATAGCAATAATTAAGACTAAAAATACAGATTGAATGCGTTGAATCATGGGTGTTATTCAGTATTATTTTTCTAAAAGTAAGGTGCCTAATTTGTACTTTCTTTTGTATTCGGCATAAATTAGAATGCGGTTGTCGTCTAATTGGTAATGCATTTTAGGGCGTAAAATTCTTTTGCCATCTGTTTTTGCAGAAAACAAAATGTCACTTTCCATATCACCATTTTCGTTGATAGTAGTAATGTTTACAACCGCTTTCTTAGGTTTGTTCATTACGTATGCTTGGCCTTCTTTTTTCTTTTTGCCAAAGTTTTTGATATTGTCGTTAAACGCAAAATACATTTTGTCGTCTTTTACCCCAAAAACATACGATGAAAAATAACCGCCATCGTTTACTGAATACTGTGCTTTTGGAATACGTTTGATCCATTTAATGCTTGCATCAGGATTGATGTTTACCGCAATAATATCATTGTAATAGTAGTAGTAAGTAGTGGTGGTAGTTGTAACTCCATTTGGTCCTCTGGTGGTGGTAGTTACTACATGCACATAATATTGCTCTGCAACCAAAATGGCGCCGCCATCTGCTTTTAATACCAAATGGTCTAAGTCGTAACCAAATACTTCTCTTCCTTTTCTAATTTTTCTATCGCTTAAATATACACTCAAAAAGTCTTTTGAAAATTCTTTATGTCCAGATGATTCAATTTCTAATTTGGTTCTGTCAATTCTTAAGTAAAACGCTCCAGCAATGTAATCACCAATGGTTTTAGAGAAAAATCCAGCTGCAATAATTTTGTTTTTATCGTCTAGTCTAAAGGTAATTTCACTAATAAATAACTTACCTAAACTTAAGTCCATTTTGGTGAACTCGTCTTTTTTGTAATCGTATTGAATAATTTTATACGTATAGTTTGGAACACCTTTGATGTTTTTGCCATCTCTGGTTACGCTGGCAAGCATTACCACATTTGCATCGTTGTCAATTTTGTAGGTACTTACATGAAAGTTTTTGTCCTTAAAAGGCATCGTAACCATTTTCTCCCACACGGTTTTTAAGTCGGTATCAATTACTTTATAATTGAATTTCTCGTTTTCGTTTTTTGCGTAAGGCTCATCATGCATAATTAATACGCGTGCCTTGTTTTCTGCAATTTGAATGGTAAAACCTCCAGAGTTACGTTTTCTTTTGGCATCAATATCATCAACCAATTTCCATTGCTCTTCTTTTTTTCCATCTAAAGAATAAGTACAAGCATATAAACTGTTTTTATCTTGTTTTTTGTCGTAGCGCGATCCAAAAACAATAATATTGGAGTTAGTTAATACGGTTCCTTCGTAATCAACTTCATCTTTTAAGAATGGTACTTCAAAGTCAATTTCTTTAGAAAATACCACTTCATGCTCATTGTTACATTTTTCAATAAAGCTTTTTGTAGAGGTAAATAATCCGCCAATTTTAACTTTATAGAGGTAATAACCGTCTGTGGTACTTCCAATAACACCATTAATAGTCGATTCCTTAAGGTTATGCATTTCTGGGTTACCCCAATCTACTTTAACCTTTTGGGCATTCGAAAAGAAAGAAACAAGCAATGTGCTCAGCAACAAGGCTAAAAAACGTTTTTTCATTGTGATTTATTTTGTCCCCAAAAGTATTAAAAAACAATGAAAGAACAAGGCTATTTGCGCCTTAATTTGTCGCCAAAAACCTTTTCAAATTTTTCAATTTTAGGGGCAATTACAATTCTACAGTATCCTTGGTCGCTGTTGTTGTTGTAATAGGTTTGGTGGTAATCCTCAGCAGGAAAGAAGTTAGAATAAGGGGTTACTTCTGTTACAATGGGGTCTTTAAAGGCACCACTTTCACTTAAAGCTTGCTTGTATTTATTGGCTAATTCCTGTTGTTTTTCTGTTAAATAGAAAATAGCAGATCTGTATTGGGTGCCAATATCTTCTCCTTGTCTATTGAGGGTGGTTGGGTTATGGGTTTGCCAAAAAACAGACAAAAGGGTTTCAAAAGATATTTTATTTGGGTCGAACACAATTTTGCATACTTCTGCATGGCCCGTATTTCCTTCACATACTTCTTTGTAGGTAGGATTAAGCGTTTGTCCGCCTGCATAGCCAGATATAACGCGTTCAACGCCGTCTAATCTCTGGAAAATGGCTTCTACACACCAAAAGCAGCCGGCAGCAAAAATGGCCGAGTCTAAATGTTGTTCGTTTGCTATAGTCATTTGCGTATTTGTTTTTTCTTGTTTTTTAGGTTCATTGGGTGTTTGACAAGCACCGAAGTTCAAAAGTGCAAAAATCGTTGCGATAATCCATACACTTGCCTGCGCTTTGAATTTATTTTTCATAGGTTTAAAACTATTTTATTTGGCAACCTTGGCATAAGGCAAAGTGCCTATTTTATCTACTTTGTAATAGGTGTCTAATCCTTGAACAACCAATGTATTTAGCTTACTCAAGTCTGGGATGTTTTCGTTTTCCGCATATTGGTTTTCAATAAAAACCTCTTGAATACTGCCAATTAAAAGAATGGTTTGGTTCGATTTAATTTCTATTTCCTCCTCTAATGTAAGGCCAATTCTCAATGGACTTTCAGCTACATATGGCGCATTAAAATTTGCTGCGTATGTAGGAGTAAAACCACAAGCCTCAAATTCACTGCTTTCTCTTGGATACCTTGCCGAAGTTTGGTGTGCCGACTCATAAAACGAAACAGGAACTTGGTTTATTGTGAAAACGCCTGTTGCTTTTATATTCTC
>CANFSD010000076.1 GCA_947449515.1 Bacteroidota bacterium | reverse complement strand
GCTCCGGTTATAAGTACCCTTTTATTTGTCATTATTTCTTTTGTGTATTAACACCGATACAGTAATAAGTAAAACCATGCTCCTTCATCTCTTCCAAATCATAAATATTTCTGCCATCAAAAATCACTTTAGATTTCATGCGTTCGGTCATTTCCTCAAAGTTTGGTGTTCTAAACTCTGGCCATTCGGTTACAATTAACAAAGCATCTGCATCAATCAATGCATCGTTCGGATCTTTGCTGTATTCAATTTGTTCACCCAAATCTTTCTTGGCCTCATGCATAGCTACTGGATCATAAGCTTTCACATGTGCACCTGCATGCAATAATTTCTCTATAATAACCAAGGAGGGAGCCTCACGCATATCATCCGTTTTGGGCTTAAAAGAAAGTCCCCACATCGCAAATTTTTTGCCCTTTAAATCTCCTTCAAAATGCTGACTTATTTTATTAAACAAAACACTTTTTTGGTCTTCATTTACATCTTCAACTGCCTGCAAAATACGCATCTCATGTCCATTCTCTTTTGCTGTGCGAATCAGTGCTTTTACATCTTTAGGGAAACATGAGCCACCATAACCAATACCTGGATAAATAAACCTGTTTCCAATACGCAAATCGCTTCCAATTCCTTTACGAACCAAGTTCACATCTGCACCCATAATTTCACACAAATTAGCAATATCATTCATAAAACTAATCTTTGTGGCAAGCATAGAATTGGCAGCATACTTCGTCATTTCTGCACTTGGCACATCCATAAAAATAATGGGATGACCGTTTAATAAAAATGGCTTATATAATTTACGCATTACATCTTCTGCAACTTTTGATTCTACACCCACTACTATCCTATCTGGTTTCAAGAAATCATCAATTGCTGCACCTTCTTTTAAAAACTCAGGGTTAGATGCCACATCAAAAACAATATCTAAACCGCGGGAACTTAACTCAGCTTGAACGGCTGTGCGCACCTTTTGAGCCGTACCTACAGGCACTGTACTCTTAGTTACAACAACAATATGTTTGTTTATGTGCGAACCAATTTCTTTTGCAACACCCAATACATATTTTAAGTCTGCCGAACCGTCTTCGCCTGGAGGCGTACCAACAGCAATAAATGCTACATCAGCCTCTGAAATATGGTCACCTAATTTTGTAGAAAAATCTAACCGGCCTTTTTCATAATTGCGGATTACCATTTCCTCCAAACCAGGCTCGTATATGGGCATAATGCCCTTTTTTAAATTCTCAATTTTCTTTGAATCAACGTCAATACAAACTACGTCAATACCAACATCTGCAAAACAAGTTCCTGTTACGAGGCCAACATAACCAGTTCCAATTACAACAATTTTCATTTTTTAATTCTTATTATTTTTGCAAGTCCTTCATTTTATTTCTGAACCAATGCATCCAACTATTTGAATTCATTGACTCAATAACACAATGGGTAGAAGAACCTTATTAGCGCAAAAATATTAATTTACAGCTAAAAACCGTTGATATTTTTTTAAGAATCGAGCGAAAAACCTCATATTTGTTTTCAAATGAGCCAAAAATTAAAATTTACATGGAAAGTCTTATTGCTCCTATTAGCGCCCTTTACCCTAAAGGCACAAGACAATTACATGTTTAGCAATAAAATTTTCAACTTTCAATTTCTCTATAATTACCATATTCCTGCTGGCGATATGGCCAAATTATATGGCAATTTTAGTGGTGTTGGTTTTGGCGGAATGCTAAAAACAAAACAAAATTGGGTGCTGAGTGGCGAATTAAATTACCTGTTTGGAAAAGACATCAAACAAGAGCATTTTCTTGACAACCTCATTACTAGTGGCGGTTACCTAAGCTCAACGGGAGGTTCGCCCGGAAATTACTTGGTTAACATGCGCGGCATTTCAACTTTTGTAAATGCAGGTAGGGTTTTTGGCCTAAACAAACGTAACATGAATTCTGGCATTTTGATAAAAGGTGGTATCGGTTACATCCAGCACCGCATCAATATACAGTCGCAAGAAGGTAATATCCCTCAAATAGATTTAAACTATGCTCCAGGTTACGACCGTTTTCACAGCGGATTTGCTTTAACGGAGTTTATTGGTTATTCCTACCAAAGTCAAAACCGCTTAATTAATTTTTACATTGGCTTTGATTTCATGCAAGCACAAACCAAAAATAGGAGAGCTTATAATTACGACCTAATGGCATACGACAATGCCAATAAAATTGACCTTACCAGCTCTATTCGATTTGGTTGGATGATTCCAATGTACCTCAATACAAGCGAGGAAAACGAATTTCAATTCAGGTAGGCATGCAAAATCCAATTGGTTATTTCCTTTATTCATTTGTTAGTCGTACCTATTTTATATTGGTAAAACTGGTTGCTCCTTTTAACAAAAGGGCAAAAGATTTAGTGGAAGGCCAGAAGGGTTTGCTTCAAAAAATTATTGCCAACGAATCCAACACCCAAAACAAAAACATTTGGTTTCATGTAGCTTCCCTCGGCGAGTATGAGCAAGGCCGCCCAGTTATGGAAGCGCTTAAACATTTATATCCCAATCACAGATTGGTGGTTACCTTCTTTTCTCCATCTGGTTATCAAGCTAGGCAAAATGACCCCCTCATTAATGCGGCTTATTACCTTCCTTTCGAAAGTAAAAAAAATGCCGAAACCGTTTGCAATGCCATTGCACCTGTTATGGCATTTTATGTAAAATATGATTTGTGGTATTGGTATATTCAAACAATTAAAAACAACAATGTACCGCTTTTTTTAATTGCAGCTCAATTTAGGCCGAACCAAATTTTCTTTAAAAAAATTGGCGCATTTCAAAGAAATATCCTCAAGGCATTCACCTATATTTTTTGTCAGAATGAAAGTTCGCTGAATTTACTTAAAACCATAAATATAAACCAAGCTATGGTTAGCGGAGATAACCGCTACGACCGTGTTGCACAAACAATAGAAAACCAAAAAGAACTGCCCTTTATTAAAGAATTTACAGGAAATAATTTCACTACAATTGTGGGCAGCTCCTACGAAATAGAAGAGGCTATGGTTGAATTTGCCCTTCAAAAAATGGAGCAAAAAGTAAAATTTATTATTGCTCCTCATTTTGTAAATCCAGAAAGAATAATAGCAATTCAAAAAAGATTTAAAGGCAATTGTATTACCTACAGTTCCATATACAATGAAACCAAATTAGAAGCGTTTTCTGTTTTAATTATTGATAGTATTGGTTTGCTTGCAAAACTATATAAATATGGTCAACTTGCCTTTATTGGCGGAGGTTTCAAAGAAAATGGCTTACACAATTCATTAGAGGCTGCAGCATTTGGAACAGCCATTTGTTTTGGACCTAAATTAAAAAGATTTCCAGAAGCACAAGAATTGGTTCAGCAAAAAATTGCAATAACCGTAAATGAACCAAATGACTTTCTACAAATTTTGCAGCAATATGCAAACGATGAAAATCTAACGAAACTTACCGCTCAAAAAAGTTTTGAATTTGTGCAATACAATAAGGGTGCTACCCAGAGAGTAATGGATAAAGTAAAAGAAATATTAACCTAAATATTATTCTTTTCCTTGCGCTTTCCTGCGCGCTCTTTCTTCATCTAAATAGTTTTTCAAGGAGTCTGTTTTAGGCTCGCTCAATGGCTTCGCATATTCTATTTGTGTATTCTCCTTCGGCCTTTCATGTGAGGTTCCACAGGCAGAAACAAGCAACAAATTAATGCTGAACCAACAACTTAAAAGTTTGAAAAACACCTTCATTGGAAATTAAATTAATAAAATATATTCCTTCACTTAATTCAGCAGTTTCAATTTGTAATTGGTTCAAGCCAGCTTTTGCCCAATCTTCCGTAACCAGTTGTTTGTAGCTTCCATTTAACCCCACCAATTCTACCCTACACAAGGTTTTCTTCTTGGCTTCAAATTCAAAATAGGCAATCGAAGATGTTGGGTTTGGATATAATTTGGCCGCAAATTTTTCTTGTACATTTTGGCTCATTCCAGATAAAGGATCATTGGTTTGAATCCGCGCAATCCATGTTCGATTCTGCCCGCCAATTGTTCCCCAAGAGCCATTTAACCAAGCAACACCCAATTCATTGTATTTCATTTGAATGCCAGAATAATCTCCCCAACGCTCAACGGTGTCTCCGATAATTCTAATACTTCCCTCTCCATTTTTCACAAAAACAGGCGCAGAAATATTAAAACTTCTATCTACATATACCACAGATGTTCCTGGAAATTGTTTGTCTGATACATGTGAGAAGGTTATCATACTGCTGTGGTCGCCATTTTTGCCCGAACCAACATAGGCAATACTTGGATAGCCAAAATCCAAAGTGTCTGATGAAATTATACTACCCTCTAATCGAGGTGTGGCGCTCCAAATTTCAAAGATGCGTCCAAAATAGATTGCAGGACTAAATAAATTTTTATCAATGGTATTGCCCACATAACTTATTACGCCATTTTCATACATGGCACACAACACGCGCGCATCATTGGTTTGAAGCTTTTTACCATTGGGTTGAATAGCATTCGGCTGCAATCCATAAGGAACAGGATTCTTTAAAACACGCATGCTCAAATTTGCAGCACCAGATTTTATGGTATTAGAAATATAATGGACAAAAACGGTATCGTTTTCTAAATCAGAAGGCCTTTGGGAAAGAAAATACATTTCTGGTCCATATAATTTTGAACCACCTTTGGCAGGACAAATACTCCAAACCGGTTTTCCTTGAAACTTTATATCTGTATAAACTTTTTGAATCAAAGTATCTCCTGCAAACCCCCTTGCCTTATCAACCTGCCAAATATAAGACTCCAAAAATCCATTCTTCCAAAAGGTATTGTCTTTTAACCGGTTTACAGTAATAAACAATTCATCCTTACTCAAGGAAATAATAGGATAATCACTCCAACTGCTATCGCCTGTTATGTTACCTGGCAATTGGTATAAATTCCAGGATTTAGAAGGATCATTACTGGTTGAAAAAGCTATTATAATTCGCGTATCAACACTAGAGCTTCCTTGAAGAAATACCACAATAAATCTATCTGCAACAGGATCATAAATTGTCCTTGGGTCAAAAGTTCTGTTTAAGGTGCCCAATGCCTGCCCAACTACTTGCAATGTTTTACCAGCAACCAATTTTCCAGTATCATTGTAAATATTGATATTGGTATTCACACAACTAATCATCATGCCATTATTCCCAATACAAAAATCATTGTCGTTGGGCGTACCTTGAGTAATATTTCCTGAGAAATTTCTTGTTACACTTGGCAAATAAGTAGAACCCTTTTTATTAAAAGAATATTGCTTCGTCCACGTTTGTCTTTGTTGATCCAAACGCAATTTCTTTTCCTGAAAATCTGTTAAAGGTGCAGGCGCTGCCTTAATATTTACCAAATGAACCTCTGGCAAAGAAGGCAATTCCGTTAGGTTTACTTGAGCGCCAAGTGCCGTTTTGAGGTCTGTTGTTTTATAGGTAAAATCTGCTAGCTGCTGTGCATGTATAAAAGTAATAGCACAACTTAATATTACCAAAAAGGAAATCTTTTTCATTCATTAAAATAATTACCGAAATTACTCTACACGCTTCCAAACTTCACTCCTACCAATAACCGAAATACCAATAAATCCTCTAATATCTAATTCGTTTTTATTGGCACTCAATGTCATTTTACAACTGTATGTTTTCCCGTTTTTGGGATCATAAATTTGTCCGTTTTCCCAAATCTTATCAGCGGTATTAAAGGTAAAACCAGTAAGCAGTAATAATCCTTGCAACCTCCTACTCTTCTTCGTTACATCGGGATTTTCCTTGTCTAATTTTGGTTTTCCATTTGCATCCAAAGGTTGATCCAACCAAACTAAATTACCATAGAAATACTCTCCTGTTCTAAATATTTTTATTTTGCCTGTACCCTTTGGGTTCAACCAAACACCCACCACATCATCTGAGTTTTGGGCAAATGCAAAAATAGAAAAGCATAAAAAGCTAAATAGTACAATTATTTTTTTCATAGATTAAATAGTGATTACTCGAAGAAACAAAATCTATTTTACTTAACCAATATGGTTTTGCTTTCTCTTGGTAAAATATTACCAATAATAGCAGCATAATCTAAGCCATCTGCTTTTAACAACTCCATTACCTTATCCACTTTACTTGGCGCTACTGCAATTAACAAGCCTCCACTGGTTTGCGGGTCGTTCAAAACTTGAAAGGCTTTTAGGTCATTTAATCCTTCAACTTTGCTTTCATGTGAGTTCCAATTACGCGTAGTATTGTCTGGCATTATTCCTTGTGCCAAATAAGTATCTAAGAATGAAAAACAAGGCACTTGCGACCAAATAATTTCCGCAGAAAAATTACTGCCACACATCTCCATTAAATGCCCCAAAAGTCCAAAACCAGTTACATCCGTTAAAGCATGTACATCTTGGATTGAACCCAAAGATGCACCAACCGCATTGAGTTTACACATAGAATCAATAACCACTTGAGCGTCCTCTTCACTGGCTGCTTTGCGCTTAATAGCTGTTCCCATTATCCCAGTGCCCAACGCTTTGGTTAAAATCAACACATCACCTATTTGGGGTGTATTGTTTTGTTTTAAGTTTTCGGTTCGAACCAAACCCGATACCGTTAACCCAAAAAGGGGCTCTTTGCTATCTATACTGTGCCCACCAGCTATTGGAATACCTGCCTCTTCACAAATTTTCCTGGCACCTTCCATTACCTTACCTGCCAATTCTAGCGGCAAGGTTTCCAAAGGCCAGCCAAGCAAAGCATTTGCAAATATTGGCTTCCCACCCATTGCATAAATATCGCTAATGGCATTTGCAGAGGCTATTCTCCCAAAATCATAGGCATCATTTACAATAGGCATAAAAAAGTCTACCGTATTTATAACGGCCATCCCATCACCTAAATTCCAAACTGCCGCATCATCGTTGCTATTATTACCAACCAATAAATCCTTAAAAGAAGTACCGCTCCGTTCACTTAATATTTTTTCTAAATCTGCCGGAGCAATTTTACAACCACAACCAGCTTTATGAGAGTATTCAGTGAGTTTAACAGCTTCCATTATTTTTATTTTAATCAATCAAAGGTAAACAGTTTTAGCTGAGTGAAAAGCTAATTTGACTATTTTTTTAAGCAAAAAAAATCCCGCTGAGTAATACTCAACGGGATTTAAAAAGGATTATCGTTTGATTAATCTTCCTTAGAAGCCATCAACAAATCGTATTCTTCTTTTGAACCTACAACTAATTTTTCATAGTCGCGGTGACCAGTACCAGCAGGAATTAAGTGACCTACAATTACGTTTTCTTTCAAACCTAACATACG
>CANFSD010000075.1 GCA_947449515.1 Bacteroidota bacterium | reverse complement strand
TTTGTGAATTCATTTTTAAATCCTAAGTTTGCCGACCCAAATTTTACAACTATGATTATTGGTGTTCCAAAAGAGATTAAAAACAATGAAAATCGCGTAGGATTAACTCCTGCAGGCGTTTCGGCCTTAGCTAAAGCGGGTCATCAAGTTTTCGTACAAGCAACTGCCGGTGTTGGTAGTGGTTTTAGCGATGCAGAATATACAGAAGCTGGTGCTAGCATGTTGCCAACCATTGAAGAAGTATATGGCAAAGCAGAAATGATTATTAAAGTAAAAGAGCCAATTGCTTCTGAATATCCTTTGATTAAAGAAAATCAATTGCTATTTACTTATTTCCACTTTGCAAGTTATGAGCCATTAACAACTGCTATGATTGAGCGTAAAGCAATTTGCTTGGCTTATGAAACCGTTGAGAAAAAAGACCGTTCATTGCCTTTATTGGTGCCAATGAGTGAAGTGGCTGGTAGAATGAGTATCCAAGAAGGTGCTAAATACTTAGAGAAACCTATGGGTGGAAGAGGTATTTTACTTGGAGGCGTTCCGGGCGTTAAACCTGCTCAGGTATTAATTTTAGGTGGTGGTATAGTAGGTATCCAAGCAGCTAAAATGGCTGCTGGTTTGGCTGCAGATGTAACCATCATGGATATCTCTATCCCTCGTTTGCGCGATTTGGATGATATCTTGCCCAAGAATGTAAAAACGGTTTATTCTAACGAATACAATATCCGTGAAGCAGTAAAAACTGCCGATTTAATTATCGGTGCAGTTTTGATCCCAGGCGCAAAAGCTCCTCATTTGATTACACGTGATATGTTGAAATTGATGAAGCCAGGTACTGTGTTGGTAGACGTAGCGGTAGATCAAGGTGGATGTATTGAAACATGTAAACCTACCACCCACGAAAATCCTACTTTTGAAATAGATGGTATTATTCACTATTGCGTAGCTAATATGCCAGGTGCCGTGCCTTATACTTCTACTTTGGCTTTAACCAATGCTACTTTGCCTTATGCTTTGCAATTGGCAAACAAAGGTTGGAAGAAAGCCTGTGCCGATAACGAAGAATTACGTTTAGGTTTAAATGTAGTAGAAGGTAAAGTTGTTTACAAAGGCGTTTCTGATGCATTTAACTTGCCTTATACTGAAGTGAGCGAAGTATTATAGTCTTCGTTCCTATTATATTGAAAAGCCCATTTGCTCATAGCAAATGGGCTTTTTTTATGCCTTTGTCTGTGGGTCTTCCTATTTTTCAAAAATGACCAAAGTCATTATTTGGACTTATTTATTCAGGTACTTTCGTGGCACCATTTAGGTAAATTTTAAGCATGACGAATTCTTATTCTAACCACAATTTTCATATCCCAGTAATGGGTGTAGCTTTTACCATTGATTCTCCCATTAAGGTAGCGCCCTACGGTATCTCCTCTGTTATTTCTATGGTTGACGATACCTTATTGGAGCAATTGCGTGCTTATTATTGCGCTCAATTTAATTTGGCGTACGACGAAATTACGGGTAAAATGGATGATTTTAGGGCCAAAAGAATTACTGCTTACCTTAATATGGTGCAGGAAATTGTGCAATTGAAATTTGAGGATTTGAAAAATGCAGCATGGGAAAAAGGTTGCGAATTGGAAAAATATTTTCAATTACTTCCAGATTATGCAAGCCTCAAAAAAGATTTTTATGCCCGTCTCAATATTGAAGGCATGACATCCGATTTGCGCGCATGGGTTATCCGTAACCTTACACCGGGCGCCATTGATATCAATATCATGACCAAATTGGATCGGGAGAATTTTAAAGATGGCGAAAAATTGCCTTCCGAATTCAATGATGCACATGCGGCTTTGCGTGGTTTTGCCAATAGTAATTTGTCTTCTTCGGTTGTTTTATCGGCCGGTCTGAACCCACGCCTTTACAGCTATTTTGAGCAGTTTAAAGATTTTTATCCAGATGCTTTTGGTAAACTAAAAAAACAAATAATTTTAAAAATAAGTGATTACCGCTCTGCCTTAATTCAAGGAAAGTTTTTAGCAAAAAAAGGTCTTTGGGTTTCTGAATTTAGAATGGAATCTGGTTTAAATTGTGGTGGTCATGCTTTTGCTACAGAAGGCCTTTTAATGGGGCCCATTTTAGAAGAGTTTAAAATGCACCGCGATGAATTAAAACAAACTTTATTTGAATTATACAGCGCTGCCTTAACAGAAAAAAATATAGCAGTTCCTTCAGAAGCATACGAGCAAAAATTTACTGCGCAAGGGGGCGTTGGTACCGCGCAAGAACATGAAATGTTAATGCACCAATACAACTTAGATGCAGTGGGTTGGGGTTCTACATTTTTATTAGTACCAGAAGCTACAACCGTTGACGATGCTACGCTTGCGCTCTTATGTGTGGCCAAAGAAAAAGATTTGTATTTGAGTCATAACTCACCCTTGGGCGTGCGTTTTAATAATATTAGAAACAATAGCATGGCCCATGAAAAAGAGGCTTTAATAGATAGGAACAGACCCGGAAGTGCTTGCCCTAAAAAGTTCTCTGTGCTTAATAAAGATTATACCGAAGAACCAATTTGCACTGGCT
Source organism: Bacteroidota bacterium (assembly GCA_947449515.1). Lineage (GTDB taxonomy): Bacteria > Bacteroidota > Bacteroidia > UKL13-3 > UKL13-3 > B1. The sequence goes on along the minus strand of CANFSD010000075.1, from coordinate 5,062 downwards.
CGCGTCAATTTCAACACTTGCGTTTGGCAGAATTAAAAACCTTGGGTTTAAGTGATGCCGAATTTAAAAGGCAAAGTGAGTTGGCTACCACCAAAGAATGCCTCTGCGTAGGTCTTGCCAATGCAGCTTTAATGAAATACAATATTGGTACCAAATATTATTTAGACAGTGTTTCAATTTGTCCTGGTCCTAACTTAGCTTATTACGATCATTTGGTTTCTTTGCAAGAAATGGTAGACCATATTTATGGCCGAACCAATATTTTAAATAGAAGCGACAGGCCGCATGTGTTCCTAAAAGAGTTAGATTTATACCTCAACTTTTTAGAGGAAGCCATCGCAGAAACTATAGGATCGGGAGAAGCGCCATTGCCGGTAACAAAGCAAAAGGCTGCTTATTTTCAAAGTTTTTTAAAGAACCTAAACGAGGGAATTGGTTATTACCAAAACCTTTTTTCGGCCTTATTGTACAGCAAAGAATTGGAGCAGTTAAAAGCATACCAAACACGTTTATTGCAAATGGATATGCCTTTAATGGAGCCTAACTTGGCCTAATTATTTTTTGTTAAAAAAGTAGTTTCGTTTTTTGTTTTATCTTGCCTCCGTATGAAACGGATATCCTTCATTTTCTTTTTAGTGCTTTTGTTTGGACAAAATGCATGGGCTCAATTTAATTTTGATGCCAGTAAAAAAGCCCAAGAAGCCATTTATTTATTTAGGCAACAAAAGTTTGAAGGTCTTATGCTGCGCATGAGTCCAGAAATGAAACGTTACCTGGATGTAGAAAAATTGCAAGGCTTTTGGGACGGATTAGAAATGCAAATGGGTGCTGTAAAATCTGTTGGCGAAACCAAGGTGAAAATGCGCGATACCTTGGCAATTACCCAAACCATTATTCAATTTGAAAAACAAAAGATTGGATTCAAATTGGTATATGATAAAGATGCCAAAATTTGTGGGATGTTTCTAGAAGCTGCCACACCCAAATATACCCCCGCCGCTTATGTTGATGCTGCTGGTTTTTATGAGATCAAAAGGAAATTGCCCGATCCAAAATTTCCTGCAGAAGGTATTGTAACCATACCTAATAAAAAACAACATATTCCTGTGGTAATTATTGTGGGTGGTTCTGGGCCAACCGACAAAGATCTAACAATTGGTCCGAACCGAATTTACAAAGACCTTGCCTGGGGCCTTGCCAATAAAGGCATTGCGAGCTACCGCTACGATAAACGAACAAAAGAATTTGGTTCGGCCTTTGCCAAAAACAATAAGGCAACCGTAAAAGAAGAATACCTATTAGACCTTATGGGTGCCATAGAAATAGTAAAGAAAATTCCGGAATTGGATACCAACCAGATTTATATTTTGGGGCATAGTGAGGGGGGGTATTTATTGCCCTATTTTGAGCAAAACATTCAACACATTGCAGGCTATATTTCATTTGCGGGTGCCTATAGCAATATGGCCGATTTAATTTTTATGCAATTAAATTATTTGCAAGCCAATGCGCCTAAATCACAAAAAAGTGAATACAATGCTTTTATTGCCAAAGCCATTTATATGCGCGATAAAATAAATGCAAGCAGTCCTGAAGATTCTTTGCCATCGGGCATTAACCCTAATTATGTAATATTCTTAAACCAATTAAGTCCGAAGCTTATTGGCTCAAATTTGATGCAAAAAAAGATATTGTTTTTGCAGGGTGGAAGAGATTACCAAGTGCCACCCAGTGAAATGGAATTGTGGCGTACTTTGTTAAAAGAAAATAGCCAAGCACAATTTGAATTATTTTCAAATCTAAACCACTTGGGCTTGCCAGGAAAAGGGCCGTCGCTTCCTGCAGAATATGAAGAGGCAGAAAATGTTCCCGCAGAATTAATAGATAAAGTGGTGAACTTTATTCTTAAATAGTTTCAATGGCTGCGTAGTGTTTGGCTACGTCTTGTAAAATAAATTGTATTTCTTCTAGTTGATCTGCTGTAACCAAGCGGGTTCTAAACTCTTTAAAATGGTCAATTCCTTTAAAATATTGGCTGTAGTGTCTGCGCATTTCATAGATCCCAGCTCTTGGTCCTTTCCATTCCACCGATTTCTCTAAATGGGTTCTACAAACCTCTATGCGTTGCAAAATAGTTGGTGCCGGTAAGTGATTTCCTGTTTGTAAGAAATATTTTATTTCATTAAAAATCCATGGATAGCCAATGGCCGCTCTGCCAATCATAATGCCGTCTACGCCGTATTTATTTTTGTACTCCAATGCTTTCTCTGGGGAGTCAATATCGCCATTCCCAAAAATAGGAATTTTAATGCGTGGGTTGTTTTTTACAGCTGCAATGAGGCTCCAATCTGCTTCGCCTTTGTACAATTGTGCGCGGGTTCGGCCATGAATAGTTAATGCCTGAATGCCCACATCCTGCAAGCGTTCTGCCACCTCTTCTACATTTTTAGAGTCATCGTCCCAACCCAAGCGGGTTTTTACAGTAACAGGTAAGTTGGTAGCTTTTACAACAGCTTCTGTGAGTTTTACCATTTTGGGTAAATCACGCAAAATGCCAGCGCCAGCGCCTTTACAAACCACTTTTTTTACAGGGCACCCAAAGTTAATATCAATTAAATCTGGTTGGGCAACGGCTACAATTTGGGTGGCTAAGGCCATTGCTTCTTCATCGCCACCAAATATTTGAATGCCTATCGGACGTTCATAATCAAAGATGTCGAGCTTTTGTTTACTCTTCATGGCATCTCTGATGAGGCCCTCTGAAGAAATAAATTCGGTATACATCATATCAGCACCATTGGCCTTGCAAACTGCACGGAAAGGAGGGTCGCTCACATCTTCCATGGGCGCTAATAAGAGAGGAAATTCCCCCAATTCAATTTGTCCGATTTTTACCACTTAATAAACTTGGTTATATTGCGGGCAAAAGTAATCAAAATGCAAAGATTTGAACAGTTTATCATGCCACCATGGGTTTTGTATTTCGGAAGAATCCTCATTTTAATAGGAATGGTGCTCGTCTTCATGAGTTTAGGTGCTTTCTTATCTCACTTTTTGTGCATGCAATTTTTCGGAATTAATATCACTCAAATTAATTTGGGTTCCCTTAGTGCCGATGATGGTAACACCATTGGGGCGCTCAAACTTACCCAAACCATCAGCGGTGGTATAGGCATGTTTTTAATTCCGGCCTTGTTGTTTCCTAAAGTAATTCACCATAAGGTTAATCAATTAATCGTATACCAAATAAAGCCGCAAGGGTGGCAAATTGGGTCGGCCATATTATTGGTATTTATCAGTGTGCCTGCCATTTCTTTTTTATATAACCTGAACCAACACTTAAGTTTTCCCAGTGCTTGGAGCGCCTTGGAGGCTCAGATTAGACAAATGGAAGACCAAGCAGGTGCCATCACCAAAATTTTTGTGGCAGCAAATAATTACCCCATGTTATTCCTCAATTTATTGGTGGTAGCCTTGGTGCCCGCCATCTGTGAGGAGTTCTTCTTTAGGGGGGTAATTTTAAATTATACCCGATTTACTTTTCAAAAAGAATGGTTGGCCATTGTTATTTCAGCATTGGTCTTCAGTGGTTTTCACGGTCAGTTTTATGGCTTTTTACCTAGGTTTGCCATGGGTTTGGTTTTGGGGTATTTGTATTTACGCACTGGAAATATTTATGCACCTATTATTGCGCATTTTGTAAACAATGCCATGGCGGTTTTAATGGCCTATTATGCAAAAGATTTAGCTGTATTTAGGTTTTTCGACGATGCCTATCAATTTGAATGGTATTGGGTGATTTTGTCGGTAATTCTCACGGTAGCGCTTTTAATTGGCGTTGGCAGGTACTTTAAGTATTTGATTTATAAAAACTAAGCACGTAATTCCTCATTCCTGAACGCTTTTGTAAAATGGTTGATATTTTTACCTATGAATTTCGGGTAATGTAGTCACCTTTGTGTTGTATTTAGAAACAAAATGCAAGCAAATAAGAGTGAAATGGAAGATTGGGCAAAGGTTTACAAAAGCACCAATGTAATTGATGCAGAAATGGTGAAAGCCATGTTAATTGATCAAGGCATTGAGGCGGTGGTAGTAAATAAAATAGACCGCAGTCTCATTTTTGGAGAGGCCTTTGTGTATTGCCCTGCCGCCGATGAAAGCTTAGCAAAAACGTTTATCAATCAAAATCTAGAAGAAAGCAATGACTAATTTTTGGCAGCGTACGCTTACCGGAACCCTATTTGTATTGGCAGTTGTAGGCTGCACCCTTTTTAATGAGTGGAGCTATTTTATATTGTTATTTGCCATTAATTTTCTGTGTTTATTAGAGTTTTTTGAACTCATGTTGCCAGAAAAAAAATGGATTGAAAAATATTTAGGGGTAATTGCAGGCAGTGTAATCAATATCATGTTTGTATTTATTATCCGTGGCGATTTATCATACGGATGGTTCTATCATTTGATTCCTGTATTTATGCTCTTGTTTATCATTAAGCTTTACGAGCGCACCGGACGTGAGTTTGAGACTTTGGCTTTTCAGGTTTTGGGTATTGTTTATATTTGTTTGCCCCTAAGTATGTTGGGCGATTTTGGCTATTTCAATGCCATTTCTTATGGTTATTCTCTGCCTTTGGGCTTTTTTATTCTGCAATGGAGCAGCGATACTTTTGCCTATTTGGTAGGCAGACAATTTGGAAAACATAAATTATTTGAAAGGGTTAGTCCTAAAAAAACATTAGAAGGAAGCATCGGCGCACTTATTTTAACAGTGGCTGTGGGCTATTTGCTTTCTCGTTTTTGGGATGATATTAGCACCCTGGATTGGATGATAATTGCCGCAATTATTGTGGTATTTGGGACTTTTGGCGACCTCACCGAATCATTAATGAAACGCAATATGGATATCAAAGACAGCGGATCCATATTGCCTGGGCATGGGGGCATGCTCGATCGTTTTGATGGTGTGTTTTTATCTGTTCCCGCAGTTTACTTTTATTTACTACTCAGCAACTAATAAACCTCATCTTTTTTTATTTAAAAAATTAATTAGGTTTGCCCC
>CANFSD010000074.1 GCA_947449515.1 Bacteroidota bacterium | reverse complement strand
TTGCTGACGCCATGAGTTGGTTCCGTAAAATTTATCGTAGTTAATAATTTCCGAAACCGTATTTAAGGCCAAAGGATTATGTGCACTCAATTCAATGGCAGAATTGTATAAAGTATAAGGCGTCATCTTAGTGTTTAAATCGCCCACTTGGTATTTAATACGTTTAAAAAGCAAACCTCTTAAATACAATTCACGCAAATAAAAATTTACGCCTCCACCCCAAAAACCATTGATATCATTGCTTACGCGGGTAATTGCTTTAATTTCAGTTTCCTCACTTGGCCTAATATGAAATCCCAAATCAAACAAGGTATTTCCTGTCATTTGTTTTTGCGCAGTAGTGGTATCATGCTTTAATAATGCACCACTAATATTGCTGTTGTTTAATACAAATCGGCCCGAACCAAAAAAATCTAGCTTCTTCTCTTGCCCCAAAACATCCTGCGGGAAGAGCAAAACTAACAAGCCAAAAAAGCTGAAAAGTTGTTTCATGTTAAAAAAATAATTTTAGTTCAATTGTCGTTTCAGTTCCTTTAATATGATCGAGCACAAAACTCAAATCTTGCTGACTAAACCACCTGCGACGGATATACAAATTAGCACTCTTAGATACCGCAAAATCTAGGCCTAAGCCAAACAACTTACCCGTTTGGTTAACCGGATCATTTGCTGCACTTCCTACCTTATTGTCTTTGTTGTCGCCCCTATTCATTTGGCTATTGCCTTTTATAAATTCTCTGCCAAAAGTGGTAATTATGCTCGCCTTTTTATTCAACATAAAAATAGCATCCAACTCGTGGTAATAAGTGCGCAAATATGCCTTATCATTAAACTGCGTGAGCAAATTAAATTGCTGTTGGGCCGAACCAAAAGAACCTACATACAGAATATAAAATGGCAACAGTGGGAAATCAACCTTTTGTTTCAATTGCACCTGCAACATGTTAAAGCCAATTAAACTTTTTGGTAAACCATTGGCATTGGTATCTACAATGTGCATGCCCTGAGAAAAACCCCTAAAATAACTGGTCCAATTGCTGTAGGCCCCCAAATTGGTGGTAAATGGCGTAAACCTTGAAAAAGGTAATGCGTTTATTTTATGTCCAAAAGCCAATTGGTTGCTCACCGAATTAACTTCAATGGAACTCATATTTCCAATATTTAATTTGGTGCTTTTGCTTAAATCAAACCAAGCATTTACACTAAATCCTTTTCTATTATTGCTAACCTGACCAACATCTGTTATTGATCCAGCAAAATTACTAATACCGCCACTTCCTCCTAGTGTTGATCCATTTTGATTTAAGGCGGCCGTACTTAATATAGTGGTGTTGAAACTTAAAAAATTACCATAGTAATTTACAAACTGCGGACTCAAATAAAAGGCTTCAAATTCCAAAGGAATGCCTGTTATTTTTTTAGGTGTTTTCAAGCTAATTCGCGCCGCATTTCCCCAACCTTCATTTTGTACTTGCGAATACAAACGCCCTCTGCCCGCCTCAGCTGCCACCACTAGGCCTTTCCAATTTAAATCGTAAGAAAAAGTGTGCAATTGAATTCCCGCTTGCTCTTGCGCAGTTGAATCTACAAAGAGCTTATAATCCATTAAATTAAATCCAATACTTTGGTTCTTAAATTTCTTTCTAATTCTTCCACCTAAGGTGTAGGAAGGAATTCTATTGGTAGTAAAAGCCTGCGCAGGTGTAGTGCCATATAAAAAGCGAAACGAAACATTGCCCGGTAATTCTTCACCATCCACCATCAAACCTTTAAATGGCTGCATACCAAAACGCATGTCTCTACTAATATTTCCGTACTCATAATAATTGGCTGCTCGGTCGTAAGAAACAGTATTTCCCTCCCAAGGCCAATGCTCATAAATACTGTAACGCTGGTAGCCAATAAAACTACTGAATACCATTCCACTTAAATCTATCCAATTAATACCTCCCATATGGGCCGTAAATTTTCCAATATCTGTTTGGATCGATCCTGTTAAATTAATTCCTAGGTTTAAATTAATTGGACTACTTCCCGGAACCCCAGAAAAATTATGGTACAAGGCATAATCCATTCCAATAAAAGTTTTAGAAGTGGGCTGAACCGATAAATTTAACAGCATTAAAGGCGGATCTCTATAAACATCGCCTGTACCCAAAATATAGGCAGGTGCGCTGGCATAAGGATTACCCGGAATTACTACAAATGGCTGCTCCAAATTTCTATTGATACCAAAAAAACGGTAATAGCCGCCAACATTCAATTTCTTTAAGGGCAAAATATTACTCGGCCCCGTTGAAATGGGCTTGTACTGCCAACTTGTATCTGCCTCCTGTGCCTTTAAAACCGTTTGGTTCGAACCAAAACAGAGTAGCAACAGCAACAAATATTTCCACTTAAATTTAGGCCTGTTTTGCAATTGAAAATAATTATGTTGTAAATCTCATGTCTTAGCTGCAATAAACAAGAATTTATCACCCCAACTCACCTACTTCAAGAAACAAGTTTTATACTACATTACTACTACAAAGAAAGGCAATCAACTGAAAATAAATTAATTATTATTTGTTTAATTAATTCACATTTCCTATCATTTGCAGTCTAAATATGAATTTGAGCAAATTTACATTTACCCGTTTAAGCCTGTTTTGTTGCGTTTTGCATAGCTGTATTTTCAGTGTATATGCGCAATCAATGTCGGCAGCACCCTTGGTAAAAAACTATCCCAAACAAATTTACCATGGCGGCACGCAAACCTGGGATATTTGCGAGGGCGAAAATGGATTAATTTTTTACGCCAATAACGAAGGCCTATTGCTTTTTGATGGGCGCGAGTTCAGCCATTTTGCGCTGCCAAAAAACACCATATTACGCTCCATCTATTACGCACAAAACACCAAACGTATTTATGCGGGTGGGCAAAATGAATTGGGTTATTTTGAGTTTGAAAAAAACGGGGCCCTTAATTTTCATTCCTTGGCAGGCCTTTTACCAGAAGGTAACAAAGGCTTTGAAGATGTTTGGGGAATAGAGGAGCACAACAATAAAATTTACTTTCAAACCTCTAGGCAAATTTTTGAATACAACGGACAAAACATTCGCAGTATAAAAGTTTCGGAAAACTTGCTCGAAAATATATTCATTGTTGGCAAAAGGTTATTACTTACAGATCTCAATGGGGGTGTTTTTGAATTAACACAAGGAAATTTTACCCCATTGTTGCAGGCCAGCGGCTTAGATATTTCTGCTATTCTGCCATATGGCAAAAATGATTTGCTACTCACCACCTACAAAAACGGTTTGTTTATTTTTAAAAACAATGCCATTGTAAAACCCTCTGTTAACGAAGAACTTTTAAGACAAAACCGCATTTACCGCGCTACTGTTTATGGCAATTACTATGTTTTGGCAACCAACAGAGGTGGGGTATTTTTTATTGATAGCACAGGTAAAATTGTCAATAATATTAGCGTACAAGACGGTTTGCAAAACAACAATGTGCTATGCCTATTTACAGATAAAAACAAAAATGTATGGCTCGGCCTCGATAATGGGATTGATCTGGTTCGTCTCAATTACCCATTCGGATATGTTCTGCCAGATGGTTTGCTAAAAGGAACCGGATACTGTATGGCCGAATTTGGTGATAGCTATTATTTTGGCACTAATAACGGTTTATACTGTAGAAAGAAAAATAGCAACGCAAACAATGCCTTTCAATTGGTAAACAATACCGAAGGTCAAGTGTGGTGGGTACAAGAAATCAATGGTAAATTATTTGTCTCTCACCATGAAGGCCTTTTTGAAGTAAATGGTTTAAACGCATCCAAAATTTCTGATACCCGTGGATGCTGGAAATTACAGGCGCTGCGCCAACACCCTGGCTATTTTATGATGGGTACCTACAATGGTTTAAGTTTGTTTAAATGGGAAAACAATAGCCTCGTTTTTGTAAACAAACCTGGACCATTCAAAGAGTCTAGCCGCTTTATTGAAGAGGATGAAAAAGGAAATATTTGGGTAGGACACCCCTACAAAGGCATTTATAGAATTATACTCAGCCCAGATTTACAAAGCATCCAACAAGTAAAACATTTTGGCACCAAAGAAGGCCTTCCTGCAGAAACAGAAAATTACGTTTTCGGTTCGAACCAAGGTATGATTTTTACAACCAGCAAAGGCATTTACGATTTTCAATACGATAAAAACAGGTTTCAAAGCGCAGCCTCTTATGCCAATTACCAAGATTCTTCAAAGGTATACAAGAGAATTTTCAATGGAAAAAATGGCCATATTTGGTTCATTGCAGAAAACGAAATTGGTTACCTTAACCCAAGCTACAACGGCGTTGATTATTCCTATACCAAAATTGTGCTCCCAAAACTCGATCAAAATCTTGTTGGTGGATTTGAATTTTTAAGGGAATGTGAAGACGGAACCCTGTTTTTAGGTGTTGAAACTGGCTTTGTGCAAATTGGCCTTAAACAAATTGCCCAATTTGTTCAAACCCCACCAAATGTGCTCATCACAGGCATTCAATCTTTGAGTCAGCTCGATTCCTTTTATTTTAAATACCTTGCCAATACCCCTGAGGCACTAGAAATAGACGACCGCTCCATTGAATTTGCTTATAGTTCACCCAATGCCAATTTCTTTAACGACCTCAGTTTCTCCAGCTATTTAGAATCTTGGGATAAAAATTGGTCGGCCTGGAAACCCGCAACCGCCAGAGAGTTTAGCCGCTTGTCTTACGGTGATTATACTTTTCATATCAAAGCAAGGTGCATGGGTTTGGAAGGACCTGAAACCATTATCAAAATTCATATTCCTGCACCATGGTATTGGACCAAATGGGCCAAACTCATCTATTCAATTATTGTTGTATTGTTCATGCTACTTATTGGTTTCTATCCGCAAATGTTGGTTCGTAAAAAAGCCGACCGCATTATAGCCGAAAAAGACAGCCATTTTAAGCGCCAAACTGAAGTCCTAAGGTTAGAGAAGGAACGCCAAGAAAAAGAGCTTATAGAGCTTAAAAACCAGCAATTACTAAAAGAAATTGAACACCAAGGTAAGGAATTGGCTTCCTCTACCATGCATATTGTGCAGAAAAGTGAAATGCTCTTGTCTATCAAAGATAAACTCAGGCATATTTCTCAAATTAGCAACGACCCAAAAATTAAACCAGAAATAGCAGAGTTAATTAAGAATATAGAGAAGGATACGCTTATTGACAAGGATTGGGAAAAATTTGAATTGTATTTCAACCATATCCACGATAGCTATACGCAGATACTTAAAGATAAATTCCCGGTGCTAACGGCCAACGATATTAAGATGTGCGCCTATTTGCGCATGAATCTATCAACCAAGGAAATTGCCAGCATCTTAAATATATCTACCCGCGGCGTAGAAATTAGTCGTTACCGTTTGCGTAAAAAAATGGGTTTAGAAAACGGTATCAACCTCAGCGATTATTTATCTAAATTATAAAAAGAAAAAGCCCCATTGGTTTCCCAACGAGGCCTTTTCCTATCAACTACAATTATACTAAAAACTAATCAACGCGTAGTTTATATGTTCTTACGGCTTGGTCCATTTCAATTTTTACCAAGTAAATACCTGGATTCAATGAACTGATATCAAGCTTCACTGTACCATTGTTATGGGCAGTATTTTTCTCAATTAATGATTCACCCAATAGGTTGTAAACATTAACTCTGGTAGCATTTTCAATGCTTTGTCCAAAATCAATATTTACAGATTCTGTAGCAGGGTTAGGATACAATTTCACACGGTTTAAAATTTGCTCTTCTAAACCAACTGCATTACAAATGGTACAAGTATTCCAGCAATAAGCACCAATGGTAACCGCTGCTGTATCTTTAATTTGTACAAACCTGTTGGTAAAGGTTCCTGTAGTTTTGGTACACAAATCAGATGGACTAAATTGCTCTTGATCGTCCCAATTACCAATGGTATATTTAAACTCATAAGCACCCGTATCCAAATTCATGGTTACACCATAAATGTTGTTACCCAACAAAGTCATTGGAGTACAGTTACCGCACCATCCATTAAAGTTACCATTTAAGGTTACACCTTTACTTAAATCACCAACGTAGTTTTTCATGTTAACTTTAAAAGTAACTGCTGCTTTAGGAACAGTATTGGCGCAGCTTACACAGCTTTCCCAACATACCAAAGGAAGGGTATCATTTACTTTACTAACAGTAATGGTTCTATTTGTAAAACCAAATTTGGTAGCAGTACAAGACATTCCTTCTTTCAAAGACTCTTGTGATTTCCAATCGCCAATGGTGTATTTAAAATCATAAGTAGAATCTTTATCTAATAATAAAGTAGTAGCCCAAACATTGCTCGAACCTTGCTTGGTCATTGGCGTACATTTACCACACCATCCGTTAAAGTTACCGTTTAAGGTTACAGTGTCTCCACTAGCCATAGCGTATTTGCTCATGTCAACTCTAAAAGTAACACTTCCTTTTGTAGGGCCGCCAGTAGATCCACCAAAACGTACATCATCAAAGTAGTAAGTTTTAGTTCCTGCTGTAGCACCATCTACATTGAAATTGAAGAAGGCAGATAACATTTTGAAGTTATAAGATAAGTTCAAAGCTGCAGTTCCAGTTGCTTGGTTTGCAAAATTAAACTCCAAAGTTTGCCATGCATTGGCAACTGTTGTGCGTGCATCTGTTTCAACTGTGTGCGTATTGTTAGTTGGATCTTCTGCTTTTAAACGAACCACAATACCGCTATCAGGTGAATAAACACGCATGGTCATTTTGGTAGCGTTTGCAGCAAATGGAATTGCTTCAGCTAAGCCATTTGGTTTGCTCAAAGTAGTACCTGCCCAAGTAGCAGCTGTATTTGATTTAATTACTTTTCCTACTTTGTTTCCAGCTACAATTGGATCATTTTCTACTGAACTGGTATTGCCACCAAAATCAGTCATGGTATAATCTACATTGCTGCTGTCAAAATTAATAGGCAATTTAACTTGAGCCAATACAGGCGCAATTGGTGCTGCAAAACGTACATCATCAAAATAATAAGTTTTTGTTCCTGCAGTAGCGCCATCAACATTAAAATTGAAGAATGCAGACAACATTTTGAAAGTATAAGATAAGTTCAAAGCTGCAGTTCCAGTTGCTTGATTTGCAAAATTAAACTCTAAAGTTTGCCATGCATTGGCAACTGTTGTACGTGCATCTGTTTCTACAGTATGTGTATTGTTAGCAGGATCTTCTGCTTTTAAACGAACCACAATTCCACTATCAGGAGAATAAACACGCATAGTAATTTTACTTGCATTAGCAGTAAATGGAATTGCTTCAGCTAAGCCATTTGGTTTACTCAAAGTAGTACCAGCCCAAGTAGCTGCTGCACTTGATTTAATTACTTTTCCTACTTTATTTCCAGCTACAATTGGATCATTTTCTACTGAACTGGTATTGCCACCAAAATCAGTCATGGTATAATCTACATTGCTACTGTCAAAGTTAATTGGCAGTTTAATTTGAGCCAAAACCGGTGCGGTAGGTGCAGCAAAACGCACATCATCAAAATAATATGTTTTGTTTCCAGCGGCAGCGCCACTTACATTAAAGTTAAAGAATACAGATAATTTCTTAAACACATAAGAAAG
>CANFSD010000073.1 GCA_947449515.1 Bacteroidota bacterium | reverse complement strand
TGTTGTTTTAATTTTAACAGCATTTATCCCTAAATCTCCCCATTGAACGGCAGCGCCAGCAACAGATTTTCTACTCGTAAACTGCCAAATTTCTGCACCGCCACCCCCATTCATATTCATGGCTAAAATGGCTCTACGGCTTTGAACAACACCTCCGGTATAGGGCGTCATTAAAGGCGCCGGAGCCTCATCATCAAAAATTTGAACATTGATGCCAAAAGTTTTTCTTAACCATTTAAATGTATTTGGAGAGTTTTCACATCCAATACCTACTTGTTGTATACCAGAAATAAGTGCCATAAATTTATGCCAATTTGAGTTTTTTTACGAGCCAAAAATACATTGGAGGAATTATTTTTCTTAGTGTTATTAATACTATTTCTCCTTGTACAATATAAATTTTTCTTCTGTTTTTTTGAATGCCAGCCACTATCTTCCTAACGCAGGTTTCAACCGGTATTCCTTTTAATTGTCCATCGTCCATTACCTGATGTGCGCTGCCATCTGCTTTTAGTGCCGACAATGAAATATTGGTTTTTATTCTACCCGGAGAAACCGTTGTAAAATGAATATTGGTTCTTTTGTTTTCAAGTGCCCAAGACTCAAAGAAGCCTTCTAGGGCATGCTTAGAAGCAGAATAGGCGCTACGTTGCGGAAATCCAAAGGTTCCTACTACCGAACTCAATAATACAATATTTACATGGGTTGAATTACAAAGCAAGGGCCATAGTTTTTTAGTTAGGCTAACTTGTCCAAAAAAATTCACCTCCATGATTCTTCTGTCAACCGCCAAACTGGTTTCTTCGGCTTGACTTCTTTGGCTTATTCCAGCATTATTAACCAAAATATCTATGCGGTCAAACATTTGTTGGATTGACTGTGAAAAAGCTTGAATTGAATTTTCATCTGAAACATCCAAAAACAATCCCTTACAAGTTGCACCCTTTAAATTGCAATCATGAATGGTTTGGTTTAATTCTTCTAAACGACGTGCCGCCAGGACCAAATGCGTTCCATTTGCCGCCATTTGAATTGCCAATTCCCTTCCAATTCCTGAGGAAGCACCGGTTATTACAATTACTTTATTTGAAAAATAGGTATTCATAGTTTGGTTCAGACCCCGGCAAATTACATTTTTAGCATTAATTTATTGCTGCGTAAAACACAGAAAATCATTTTGGATTCAATTAAAACAATTGCAATTGGTCTTCTAATAAGCGAAAACTCATTCGATGGTATTTGCATGGTCCGTATTCCTTAATGGCTGCTCTGTGTGCCTTGGTAGGATAACCTTGATTCTTTTTCCAATTGTACATCGGAAATTCTTCATGAATCTGTGCCATATATTCATCTCTGTATGTTTTAGCTAATATAGATGCCGCGGCTATAGCCTGAAACCTCGCATCCCCTTTTATTTCGCATTGGTGTGGAATATTGGGATAGGCTAGAAATCGATTTCCATCAATTAAGAGGAGCCCTGGCTTTTTATCTAATTGCTCAATGGCAAGGTGCATGGCCATAAAAGAAGATTTCAAAATATTGTACTTATCAATCTCAATATTATCTAAGGATGCAATGGCAAAACCCAGGGCTTTGTCTTCAATTTCCTTTCTTAAATTGTTTCTAACCTTTTCGCTTAGGGCTTTTGAATCATCCAATCCTTTGATCATTTTCTTTGGATTTAATATGACCGCCGCTGCAAAAACGGGACCTGCCAGTGGTCCCCTCCCTGCTTCATCACAACCCGCTTCGGGTACATTTTTTTGTGAAAATTTAATTAAGGCCATGCTAAATTTAAGTTCCTGATTTCAAAAAAAATCTAAGTAATTTTTAAACAATGATACAAAGTTTATACGAATCAATAAATTTACAGCGTTAATGCAGCGCAAATACTGATGAAAAAAACATTCATTTCCAACTTTATCCTCCTGATGTCGGTCAACTTGTTGATTAAGCCCTTTTGGATACTTGGAATTGACAGAGGTATGCAGAATGCGGTAGGCTATGAACAATATGGCATTTACACCAATTTGTTTGCCTTTTCAATGCTTTTCATTACCCTACTCGACCTTGGCATTAACAATTACACATCCTCCAATGTGGCAAAAAATCCAGGCATGTTGCAAGAAGAATTTGCCGCACTTACCACCTTTAAATTAAGTTCCAGTTTAATTTATTTAGGCTTAACGCTTGGCATTGGAAGCCTCATTGGCTACCCAATGGATAGGCTAAAACTCCTTTGGATACTCGGTTTGAACCAAATTCTCTCCTATTTCTACACCTATTTTAGGAGTATTGTTGGCGGCTTGCAAAAATTTAGAACAGATGCCTTACTGAGTGTGGTAGATCGCAGTTTAATGATTCTCTTGTGTGGGATGATGTTATGGTTTGGCTTTTTTGAAATAAGCATTCAAGCTTTCATTTTGGCACAAACCTTTGCCTACAGTGTAGCTGTGTTGATTTCATTTAGTGTTATAAAACCCCATCTGAATCATTTGAGTTGGAAAATAGATTTGGGTTTATTTAAAAGGGTGGTTAAGCAAATGTTGCCCTACGCTTTACTTTCCCTGTTAATGACTTTTTATACCCGTTTAGATGTGGTGCTTATCAGACAATTGATACCTGATGGGGATTTCCAAAATGGCATTTATGCCTCTGCTTATCGCTTATTGGAGGCAGCCAATATGATGGCCGCTTTGGTTGCAATGTTATTACTTCCTATGTTTTCTAAAATGATTGCCAATAAGGAAAATTTAAATCCATTGGTTCAATTTAGCACCGGATTGATGCTTTTACCTGCTTTTTCATTTTGCCTCATTGCCTATTGTTACCAGAACCCCATTATCCATTTGCTTAATCACCAGAGCACCGAATACGCAGCTGGGGTGTTTGGATTGGTTATTTTGTGTTTCTTTCCTTTGGCTATCATGTATATATATGGCACTTTACTTACAGCTAATGGCAATTTTAAAGTGCTTAACACTTTGGCAGGCATTGCTTTAGCAATGAACCTAGCTCTTAACTATACCTTAATTCCAGGCTTAAAGGCTATGGGAGCGGCCATTGCGGCCATAAGCACACAAGGATTTATTGGGATTACCAATTTTATATTAGCCTTTATCTTATTGAAACTGAGCTTTGAAAAGAAGTTTATTGGCCGGTTTGTTATTTCCATCACAGTAATTGTGCTATTAATGGGCCTAGCTATAGGTTTAGATTGGCTCTGGTGGCAGTCGGCAATACTAATTGGAATTGGGACCTTGGCCTGCATGGTAGGATTAAAAATTCTAAATTTAGAACAAGGTTTAATGTTACTAAAAAGTAAGCAAGCGGAAAAGAGTAATTAATGCGCTAAATTTTATATTTTTGTGGAACTACAGTTATGAACAAGAAAAAGAAACAGTATTATTTTGAATTGATTGATGTTTTTCATTTCATCGTTAAATGGAGAAAGAAACTCATTATCATTTGTGGAATTTCGGCCATACTTGCCATTTTGGTATCAAGTCCTTGGGTAATTAAACCTCAATTTTTATCTACGGCTGTATTTTACCCTTCAACCAACAATTCAATTTCATCTGCTTTATTGACGGATAGTAGGGTTAAACAAAAGGATCCTTTGGAATTTGGAGAGCAAGTAGCAGCGCAACAATATGTGCAAATTTTAGAATCAGATTACCTTAAAGGAAAAGTTATAGCGCAATTTCAATTGGCCGATCATTATGGAATTGCTGCAGACGACAGTGAGCGCAACTATAAATTGGGAAAGAAATACAATAAGAATATCAGTGTTAAAAAAACACCTTATGCCTCTATAGAAATAAATGTATTAGATGAAGACCCACAGGTAGCTGCAAATGTGGCCAATGGCATTGTAATGATTTTGGATAGTGTAAAAACTGAAGTTCAAAGAAGGTTGGCATTGCAAGCATTAAACATTATTGAAACAGAATACAAACGCAAAGAAGAAGAGATCAATTCTATAAAAACCCGTATGCAAGAATTAGGGGCTAAGGGTGTATACAATGTGGAAGAGCAGTCAAAAGCCATTACCGAATTAATTGGCAAAAATGGGATGAATGAAAATATTCGTCAGCAACAAAACAACCTTGCTTTGTATGGTGCAGAATCACAATCTTTATACAATACCTTGGAATTGCAAGTAGAGCAAATGAATGAATTGAAAAAGAAATTGGATCAATCTAAAATTGACGTTGGTGGAAATTTAAGTAATGTATTTATACTACAAACAGCTTCCCCAGCAGAACGCAAAACCTATCCAATACGCTCGCTTATTGTAATAGGGGCCGTATTAGGTTCTTTTGTTTTGTCATGTATTGTTTTGCTCTTCGTTGAGAAATTTAAAAACGAAAACGACGGTTTAATTTCCTAATTCATTGAATCTCGAAGCGAAAAAAAAGTGGCTGATTGGTTCGGGCATCACCTTTATGGTGCTCAATACCCTCAGCATTGCTTTTGAGTTTTACTGGACACCTGCACTGCCTGCTTTGGCAATTGTATCTTTATTGGCCCTATTGCGGCTCGATATTTTGCTAATTATTTTAGTAGGCCTTGTTCCCCTTTCTATTAATTATGAAAATGTGGTTTTAGGTATGGGCCTCTCCATTCCCGACGAACCTCTGATTATAGGAATTTTCTTATTGGTTATTTATAAATTTATCATAGATGGCGAATATGATTTCAGGGTTTTTAAACACCCTTTAACTATCGTAATTCTAATTAATTTAGCTTGGATACTCTTTACAAGTTTCACCAGTATGGAGAAAATTGTAAGTTTTAAATTCTTCCTTTCGCGTTCTTGGTTTATTACCGTTTTCTACTTTTTAGCGGTAGTCCTTTTTAGAAAATTTGAATATATCCGCTATTATTTGTGGGCCTATATTATTCCATTGGGAGCAGTCATTATTATTACCCTCATCAAACACAGTGAAGATAATTTTTCTCAGGTTACCTCTTTTGAGGTAATGGCTCCCTTCTATATTGCACATGGTATTTATGCAGCAGCTATTGCATTTTTTATCCCCATATTGCTTTTATGGATATTATTTGGCTTTAAATTGAAGTTTAATTTTACCACCGTATTATTGAGTTTATTCTTTTTAATGTTGCTTACTGCTGGGCTCATTTTAAGCTATACCAGGGCAGGATGGATTAGTTTGGCCGCAGCAACTGTATTTGGTATTGCCATGGTATTAAGGCTGCGTTTATGGCACATGCTAAGCATCTTAGGATTAGTGGTAGCATTGGTGATGGTAAATTTTGATGATATTTTTTACCAGCTCTACCAAAACAAACAAAACTCTGCAGAGGGTTTTGAAAAACATTTAGAATCCGTTTCAAATGTGCGTAATGACGTTTCGAACCTAGAGCGCGTTAATCGTTGGGCTGCGGCAATAAATATGGTTAAGGAAAAACCTTTGTTTGGGTTCGGACCAGGCGCATATTCTTTTACCTATGCCCCCTACCAAGATCCAGAATTTAAAACACCTATTACAACTGCTTTTGGCGATCAAGGGCATGCCCACTCAGAATACCTGAACCCTTTGGCAGAAACGGGATGGATTGGATTAGCGAGTTTTCTATTGCTTATTTTGGTTGCTTTTAAAAGAGGCTTGCGTTTGGTTTATGATGGCCGAACCTTTGAAATAAGAATATTTAGTGCAGGAATTTTATTAGGCTTAGTAACTTATTTAGCGCATGGGCTGCTCAACAGCTATAGTGAACAAGATAAAATAGCTGTATTATTTTGGGGCTTTTTAGCCATGATTTGTGCTTTGGATTTATACCATCAAAAACCCGAAGAAGAAATAGAAGATTAACCTTTTCTATTGATTCCTAATTTTAGGCTAATAATATTACTCATACCTATCAAGCCTTGGTTAAAGGCATTTCCAAGGGCATAATCAATACCTAAATTTTTCAATTGAATGCCAACACCAATGCTTGGCATACCATTTAAGGATTTCTTACCATTAAAATCTGTAATGCGCTGCAGCGTGCTATAACCTCCACGCAGAAACAAGAAGTTATTGTAGCCTAATTCTACGCCAATACGCGGATCTAAATTGAAGTATTTACTACTTACCAGTACATTTCTTTGTCCATCTGTAGTAAAATCCAAATTAAATTCTGGTAAGATGCTGTACTTTTCTTTGACCATAAACTTGCGGGCCACACCTATGGTAAACCTGGGCAAAGTAATTTCTAAACCACCAGAAGGAATGCTATTGCCGGCAGCCAATAATTGCTTTTTATCTTGCTCACTCATTTTGTACGACCAAGCATTAAAGGTGCTGGTAACATCTCTTGCTACAAATGCATATTTCCAATCGTTGTGCGTATAACTGGCAGAGGCATCAAGTCCAAAGCCCCAAGCTCCTCCAAAATCTCCAACTACCCTTCTAATTATTTTTACATTTCCACCTAAATCCAAACCTTCAATTTTTGTTTTGCTGGCATAAGAGCCTACAAAGGCATAATCTACCGCAGAAAAACTTCTAATGAGGGCGTAGTTTATCTGACCATCTTGCATAAGGTAAAGTGTATTTGGAATACCATCTACTCCAAATCTAACAAAACTAATAGCACCTACTGAATTTTCACTCAGCTTAAAGGCAACACAACCATAATCGTGTTTGGCAATACCTGCAAATTGCTCATTGTGCATAGCAACTATTTGGAGGTTATCCTTTAATTGAAGCATTGAAGAAGGATTCCAATAAGCACCAGTTGCATCTGTGGTGCTAGCAATTACAGAGCCGCCCATTGCCATGGCACGACCACCAATTCCTATATTCAAGAATTCATTACTGTATTTGAGCGTTTGCGCCTGCAAATTTTGAAGACTACAAAAGGACAATAATGCAAAAAAATAGTTTCTCATTTAAATACTTCTTTTAATTCTAATAGGATACGCTGCACATTTTTGAAGGCAGAATTCTCCAGTTCTAAAACACATTCCTGCAATACCACTTTATCTGTTAATGTTAGTTCGGGTAAACCCGCTTTCATTATTATTCTACTTAACGAATAGGCAAATAAGTTATTATTCGGATAGTTATTAATATAAGAGGCTATGCGAAAATGCTCAAAAAATCTCAAAAACCTATCTTTCTCTTTGTGTTCATGTAAAGAAATAAATTCCAACAAATGAATTTGATCTAAATTTTGCAGGTTTTCATAAAAATCAATGGCCACTTTGGGTTGGTGCCGAACCAATATTCTGTCTAGCAGCAATTCAAATAATATATGTCCTATAAACCAGCGTCGCTGCACATCAGACTCAAAGGAAGCGGCCTTTACTACTTCCGTGCATTGGTTTGTTCCCCAATGGAAAAATTCTGACGAATGGAATATTTTATCTGCGGCATAATGTTGTTGGCACCCCTTGGCAAAATCTTTCAAATGCGCGTAAGATTCCAAGGGCAAATTACCAGGCTTTTTCACGAAGCCTCTCGCCAAATCTGGAAAAATTAAACCACTGGTATATTGTGGACTATCACCAATTTGGTGAACATAAAAATGCGAGAGGTAATTCAATTTTATTCTTATCAGCCACAAAATAAAACATTTTGTCGAAACTGAATCAGTAATAATGCATATTTTTACCATAGTAGCCGCCAAAAACTTATTTTCGTGGCATGACAAATTTTGTGGAAGAAATGAAATGGCGTGGCATG
>CANFSD010000072.1 GCA_947449515.1 Bacteroidota bacterium | reverse complement strand
CATGAATAATTTCTTTTGGCATGCTTGCCTCAGGACCAATTTTAAAATTGTTTCTGGAACGTTCAGTTTGTGCTCCCCAATATTTTTCTGCGGGCACCTTCACTTCACCCATGGTGTCGTGTTCAATTCTGTATGACATAATATTGACTTATTTGAAAGGCAAAAATACTATTTTCTCCTTTTGGGCAATCATCAAATTAGCTGATTTTACGCAGTATTAAACTTAATGACAAAAAAGGGGCATTTTGGTTCGAACCGACACTTTGTAAGGTGCAAATAATGAGTTTGTTAACTAGAATAGACTTAAAGTTCTATGGTTTCACCTATTTCACCTTCTGGAAGTTGATCGGCCTTGCCGGCATAGTAATTACTGGTGAAATTACACCAAACACAGGTGTCTTTGCCACAACCTTCTGTAAATTCCTTTTTCATGATTTTGCCATGAACCATTTTTATTTGCATTTCAACGGTTGTTAAGTCTTCATGAATAATTGGCACACGTTCTTTGTGAAATTGATGAATTTTTTTGCCTCCATCACCCACTTCGGCTATAGGTTCAATGAAATCAAATTCGGCACTTTTCATTTCCCATTTTTTGCTGGCATCATAATCCATTAGGAGCTTGTAAAACACCGCTTGACGCCAATAATCTCCGCCATGTACATCCTCAAATTTAGGTTCTTTGCCTTCTGCAATGGCTTTTTCAACCGCCTCTGGATTTGGTCTTTTAAACTTATCTTTTGCCTTCACAAATGACCCTGTTTTGTAATCTACTACATTCACAAAATTGCCATCAAATTCCATTTTGTCAATTTTTCCGTTCAAAGGAATTCCATGAACCATTACGTTTTTATAGGATCTCTCAACGCTGGTTACTTTATTCCATTGCGAAATATATTCTTTGTAGTACATGGGTAAAATCTCCTCGCCATATTCTAACCTGCGTTTATAATCGGCCTCGGTAAAGCTGTCTTGGTGGCGTTTCATAAACCATTTGAAATCGTTGAGCAAGACATCAATATTCCCAAATTGTTTTTCGGTTTCTGCATTCATTTTCTTGAACAATTGTTCTAAGGCAAAATGCACGGCCGAACCAAAAGTCATATTCCCATTTTTAGGAGATGGCACTTTAATAAAATTATTAAAGTAGAAGCTTACAGGGCATTTGAGGTAATTGTTTAAATGGGTAACACTTAAAGAATATTTGTCTAACAAGCTATCTGTAAAAGCATTGTCGATTAAAGTTTTGGGAATAATTGGCTCTGCTTCTTTTTGCATATTGCTAAAAGTAAAGTGCATGAGGTCTTCCTCTGAGGCGCGAACAATTTTGGTTTCTATTTCTTTGTCCTCGGTTATTTCGGCAATAAATTTACTTTGTTCTAAAAGTTTTTGGTTTAAGTCTTGTTCGCAAAAACTCATTTGCAAATAGCTCTTAGCCCTAGTCATGGCTACATAAAACAAACGCCTGGTTTCTTCGGTTTCATCACCTTGGATATCAAATAAATTGTCTGGTAATTTAAAACCGTTGTTTCTATTTCCAGTATCCCAAGATTTGCTATTACAACCAATAATATAAACGTAATTAAACTCTAAACCTTTAGATGAATGTGTAGTAATAAAATTAACACCATTTTCGCTGTAAAGAATTTTTTCTGCAGGCAATTGGATGGTATATTCTTGCATCAACAAAATTGTTTCTGTAAGTGTTTTAAGATTATGTTTCGGATTTTTGGCACATTCAGCTTTAATAAAATCAAAGAAAGTGCTGAGCATCTCCATGTACCACGTTTTTTCTTCATGCACAATGGCTGTAGCCAATAATCCGCAGTCGCGCAAAATTTGGTGAACCGTTTCTTGCGGTGTTTGGTTAAGGCAAGATTTGATTAAATTTTCTATGGTATGGCTAAAATGCAAAAGTGCGGCACCCTGTGTTTGCTGTTCAAACAAATCACTTTGTTTTTTGTGTGCCAATTTGCTCAGTTCATCTCTCCAACTTGTATTGCGTTCATTAAAATTTTTGCTGGCAATGCTTACAGACATTCTTGCAATTTCGAGTGTTGGAATATTAAATTCTTGGAAGTGTAATATTTCAAATAGATAAGGTTCGCCAGTATATGCTTTTTCACTTTCTGCTGCTAAAAACTGCATTACTTTAATTACCTTTTTGATAATGGGTTCATACAAAATATTCACGCGCTTGCGCGTGTTCACCTCAATATTTTTTGATTTTAAATAGCTAATCATGTCCTCTGCCTGCGTGTGGTTGCGGTAGAGTACAGCTATTTCGTTTAGAGGAATGTTTTTGTGATGAAGCGCTTCAATTTCTTTGCTAATGGATACGGCCTCATGCAGCGGATTGAAATAAGAAACTACTATTGGTTTATTGGTTTCAAGCAATCTTTCTGTATTACGTGCAAATAAAATCTTTTCTGAAAACACACGCTGCTTATTGCGTGTAATTAATTTGCCTGCTGCATCCAAAATGGTTTGTGAAGAACGGTAATTGTCTTCCAATTTTACCATTTTCATGAATCCTTGGTATTTAGAAATGAAGTGGTTTATATTTTCAATACTTGCTCCCTGAAAGCGGAAAATAGATTGGTCGTCGTCACCTACTGCAAAAACATTTGGAACGTCCCAATAGCTCAATAATAATTGCAGCAAATCGTTTTGCGAACCGCTGGTGTCTTGGTATTCGTCAACCAAAATGTATTGGTATTTTTCTTGGTAATCAAATAGGAGCGTTTCACTTTCGCGAAAGGCTTTAATTACCCAAAGAATCATGTCGGCAAAATCATAGCGGTTGTTTTCGCGCAACATTTTTTGATAGGGCTCAAATAAGGCGATGCCTGCTTTGAGAATTTCCATCTTTTTATATTCCTCATTCAATGCATCCTTTTTGAGATCGCCTTTCACATAACTTACGCCATTCTTACTGCCGGCGCGTTTGTATAAATAGTCTTCTCTGCTTGGGAGATCTGCGCAGTATTCATTTGTTTTATCGGTTAAAAATTCAGGTGTCCAATCCTCTTTTTTCATTAATTCAAAGAGAGCCTTGAGTCTGTATGCTTCAAAATAAGCATCGCCTGTATAGCGCTTCAATGGATGATTTTTTGGCAATGAATCCACTAACTCGCGCAGCAATTGATTGGTTTCTAAATCGCTAATTGGATCGAGGTTTCTAAAGCCAAAAACGTCTAGATTCTCTTGAATTACTTTATTACAGAAACCATGAAAAGTTGAGATTTGAACATTGTAGGATGCAGGGCCTATAAACTCTTGTAAGCGTTTACGCATGGCAATTGCACCCGCATCGGTATAGGTTAGGCAAAGAATATTTTCCGGATTGGCATCTGTTTCAATTAAGATTCGGGCTATTCTGGCGGCAAGTATCTGGGTTTTCCCCGTTCCGGGACCAGCAATTACCATTACGGGACCATCAATATGTTGTACGGCAGATTTTTGTTGTTCGTTGAGGGCGTTAAAAACTGCCTCAAATTTTTCTTTGTTAAATAAGACTGGCATTTACCTAATATAGGCAAAATAATTGAAAAAAGCAAGAGAAACTTTTGTCTTTTTGGCGCTTGCTAATAAAACCGCCACCCTAGGGGAAAAGAATTTTATTGCTTCACCAACATCACCACCGCATAGGCAACAATGCCTTCTTCCCTGCCAATAAAACCTAGTTTTTCATTGGTGGTTGCTTTAATGGAAATATCATCTATAGATACCTTGCAAATTTCTGCAATACAAGCGCGCATGGCTTGTGCATAGGGCATTATTTTGGGTTTTTCGCAAACCACAGTGCTGTCTAAGTTGCTAATTTTATAACCTTTTTCTGCAGCCAAGGATATACATTTTGCCAAAATAATCTTGCTGTCAATTCCTTTGTTTTCGCTGCTGGTATCGGGGAAGTGTTGTCCTATATCACCCAATGCCAAAGCGCCTAATATAGCGTCTGATACGGCATGCAATAAAACATCGGCATCACTGTGTCCGAGTATTCCTTTTTGAGCAGGAATAGGCACACCACCTAAAATGAATGCTCTTTCCTCAGAAAGTTGGTGCACATCAAAGCCAAATCCTACGCGCATTATTCTGTTACTGGAACTTGATTTTCTTCTTTGTTTTGACTTACAAAAGCGTCGAAATCAAAGATGAGGGTGAAACGTAAAGTCTTTTCTAGAGGATTTCTTTGGTCAATTGGCACTAAATAAGACAAATCTAAGCCAAATACATTGAAACGAAATCCTGCTCCAAAGGTCATAAACTTTCTATTTCCTTTGTAAGGACTTTCATGAAAATAACCCGCACGTAATGCAAATTGTTTGTCGTACCAATATTCTAATCCAGTAGAAATATTAATCTCTTGTAATTCTTCTTTTAAACCTCCCGGCGCATCGTAAAAAGATTGAATCATACCTTGTATGGGTGGCACATCTGGGTTCATGCCTTGCACAATTACTCTCTGGCCGCTGGGTGTAATTGAATCATAGCCGGCAACTGTTTGTAAATATTTTGGGTTGGTTGGAACCAATAACTTATTAAAATCTAAGGCAACGGCTATGGTATTGTATTTGTCGATTTCCATTTGTGCGTAGCCACCAACTCTTAAATTGATTGGAATAAAATTCTGGTATTGTTGACTGGTATAAGAAATTTTTGAACCTATATTGGTGATTGCTCCGCCAAAGGAATAATTCAAATTGTATTTTTTACCTTCTAATTTAATTTTGGTTTTGTTGGTATAATAAGAAGTAATGTCACCAGCAAATGCTGTACCTGCGCTAACTGGGTTCGGACCTTGGTTAAAAGCGCCTGCCAAATCACTGCGGATATAACGGAAGGCAATACCTACAGAAAAATGCTCAGATAGTTTAGAGGCATAACCAACATCTATAGCCAATTCATTGGGGTTGTAATTTCCGGTACTGTTACCAAAATTGTCTGTAAATTGAATTTGACCAAGAGAAAAATACCTGAGAGAAGCTGCAATGGCAGAACGGTCGTTTATTTTTCCATAGCCGCTCATATAGGCTAAATTAATATCTGGAACCAAACTTTTAAGCCATGGAGTATAGCTCAAGGAAATAGCGCCTTGTTTTTCATTGAAAGGTATTTTGGAGATATTCCAATGCATGGCATTTACATCGTTTGGCATTGCCACGCCTACATCTCCCATTCCACCACCTCTGGCTTCGGGCGTAATCATTAAAAATGGAACAGCTGTGGAAATGGTGTTTCTGCCATCCAATTGCGAATTGCTGCCTGCAATTTGTGCGGTAGTTATTTGGCTGCTTAAAACGCCAAGTAAAATCAAAGGAAGTAAGGTCTTGTTTTTTCTCATTATAGGTCGCTGCACAAAATAAATTTGTGCTCAATTTTAGGAATTAATTTAAGATTACCAATTTTTCTGTTTTTTCAATTGCTTTTTGGCCTGGCACCAGCACCTTACATTTATAGATATAAACGCCGTTTGCAAGTTTGTCGCCGTAATCATCTTTGCCATCCCATTGCAATTGGTCGAAATGAGTTCCTTGCAGCAATACCTGTGTTTGCAAGGTCTTCACCAGTTTCCCGCTAATGGTAAAAATTTGGATCATTACCTTCATTTCTTCCCCATTTAAGTTGTGGTCGAAATGAAAGGTTGTTAGATTATTAAATGGATTAGGATAATTTAATAATTGACTCAAACTCGGCTTATCAGACGATTTTACCTCAAAATCCAACGTGGCTTCCGACAAATTATTATAAACATCATAAGCTTTAAATTTAATTTGGTGTTTACCAGCGGGTAAATTTGAAATTTGGTGAAACACCTCTCCACTTTGGTAGCTATTGAGGGTGGCTTGGTAATAATCGTTTACAATTACTGCTTGGGTTTGGTTGTTATCTATTACATACATGAGATCCCTTCCAATACCTCTTCCAGTTGTATTTATGCCATTTTCATCAAACAGTTTGGCTATCAGTTTGGGACTTTCATGGGTAATTCCTCCATTGATAAATTTCTCGTCGTTTAGAAACAATTTAATTTCTGGTCCTTTTTGATCGCTAGAGGTGCTATCGCCGGTTCCGCCTATAAAAATTTTATTGTAATAGCCATTGGCGTCTTTTAAATCATTGGTAGAATAATAGCTAATCTTCCCAAAGCCATATTCATAAGCAATGTCTTTTGGCACTACAAAACTGAAAACAAAATTACCATTGCTCACGCTTGCTTTCCCTCTGTACAATACATTGTCTTGCATTACAAATGGCATGGGCGTGCTCTGTGGCGGATTGTTACCAATGGTAGAATAGTTGGCAAACTTGTCGTAAACAACAGGATAAATGGTGCCATTAAAATCATTTAGTAATTGTCCTTGTTTATTGGTTACCACTCCACGAATTTCAAATTTCTTCAATGCTTTCAAAGTATCGTTAAATATGGCCAAGTCTTTGTCATTAATTTGTGTTGTTTTTACCTCAAAATTTGGATAGGCCAATGTTAAAAACGGATCGCCCAACAGGGTGAAATTTCTGGTATTGGGATCGTTATAATCATTTTTGGTTTTTCTAACAATATCACCTAAGCGGGGTGGGTTTAATTGAGAGATAGAGTCAAAGCCTATATTGTCGTAAAACTTACTATTGAGTGTGGCATTCTGCCCAGAAAAAACCAACCTAACTGTAGTAAATAGACCAATTGCACCACCTACTGGATTCAATAAGGTTTGTTCACCTGCGCTTAACCTTGCAGGGTCGTCGAAGCGACTGAATTCACAAGTTGCCGTCATAAATAGCGGAAGTCTAACACTGTTTTCTGCAATACCATTGGTCCATTTATTGATATCGTCAATTCCCATAACACGTTCCGCAGTTAAGCCAACTTCGCCACCATGACCCGTATAGTTAAAAATGAGGCAACCATTTTGAATGGCATTATTGATGGCTTTTTGCGCTTCAGGAAAACGAGCCCCACCAGCGGTACTTTCTTTTTTGTATGCATCAAGAAAAATCTTCTCTACGTTAAATTCAGGGTAGTTTGCGAGTATGCCATTTGCCAAATTATTGCTTTGGTCTTGGTGTTGGTTATTGTCTTCATCATCGGCAGAAAAAACCAATTTATTTCGCCACGAACCAAAGGCCTTTGAGGAGTTATAGGAGATGATTTTATCAACCAATTGCGCCGCTTCTGTTTCATTGGTAACTGGCAAACGCCCAATACCAATATCTAGCAATTCTCCCAAGTTAGAGCCAATATCCCAATTGCCTTCATCATCATCTAATAGCCCAATAAAATCATCACTGCAATAGCTACTTGTAGGTGCAAATGACTCACTGCTTTCAAAGGTTAAAATGAAATTGGTATTTGGTTTTTGACGGAATTTATAATCGTAAGAGGCTCTTCCAAAAAGTGCGGCATATTTTGGTGCTTCAGAAGGGGTAGGTGCCTTGTCGTGAAACATTTTTAGGAAATCTCTCACAGCACATAAATCTGGTGCGCCACCTGAAAATTCATTGTAAATATCTTGCACATTTACTACCTCAATTCTCAAATTGTCTTTTGTTCTGTGGTGGTCTGCCAGCCGTTTTGCTTCTCCTAAAAAGTTTGGATGGCTAATTATAAAACCATCAGGAGCGGGTAAAGCGTGTAAATTTTGATTGGCAATTTTTCCAGCATTTACGGCTTGGAAATAATTACTTCCATCATAAGCAGCATAGGTTTTTAAACT
>CANFSD010000071.1 GCA_947449515.1 Bacteroidota bacterium | reverse complement strand
TGGCGCAGGCCTATTATTGTTAGTATTTAACGGTTGTGGCAGTTACAACAACATGGTTACAAAACAAGAAAACGTAAGCTCTTCATGGGCGCAAGTTGAAAATGTATACCAACGTAGGTCAGATTTGATCCCCAATTTGGTGAGCACTGTTAAAGGTGTGGCAAATTTTGAGCAAAAAACACTTACAGACGTTATTAATGCCAGGGCAAGTGCAAGCCAAATTAAAGTGGATGCAAGCAAATTAAATCCTGAGCAAATTGAAAAATTCCAAGCATCACAAGGTGAATTGTCTCAAGCTTTGGGTCGTTTAATGGTGGTAGCAGAGCAATACCCGCAATTAAAAGCAACCGAAAATTTTAAAGAACTTCAATCTCAATTGGAAGGTACAGAAAACAGAATCGCTGTTGAACGTGGTAAATTCAATGAAGTAGTTAAAGACTACAACGCCTACATCCGCAAGTTTCCACAAGTAATTTATGCTGGTTGGTTTGGCTTCGATAAAAAAGGCTACTTTGAAGCAGTTGCTGGCGCCGACAAAGCTCCAAAAGTTGAATTTTAATTAAAAAAAAATAATCGAATAGGAATTTGTTTTTTCAACAAATTCCTATTTTTTTTATCCTATGGCAAAACAATTTTTTTCAAAAGAAGCGCAAGCGCAAATTGTAGCTGCAATTCAAAGTGCAGAAAAAGCAACTTCAGGCGAAATACGCGTGCACGTAGAGCCTAAGACAGATTTGGCGCCTATAGATCGAGCCAAAATTGTCTTTGATAATTTGGGAATGGGTAAAACCAATTTGAAAAATGCCGTGCTCCTTTACCTTTCTTTTGAAGATAGAAAATTTGCCATCATTGGCGATTCAGGTATCCATGAAAAAGTAGGCGATGATTTTTGGCAAGCAGAAAAAGAGTTATTGAAAACTTATTTTTCAAAAAATGAATTTGCCAATGGATTAGCTCTTGCAATAACG
This sequence comes from Bacteroidota bacterium, assembly GCA_947449515.1. Taxonomy (GTDB): domain Bacteria; phylum Bacteroidota; class Bacteroidia; order UKL13-3; family UKL13-3; genus B1. The sequence goes on along the minus strand of CANFSD010000071.1, from coordinate 6,767 downwards.
CATGTGGGCGAAAAATTAAAAGCCTATTTCCCATACCAAGAAAATGATGTCAATGAATTAAGTAACGAAATTTCTTTTGGAGGTGAAACCAATGAATAAACTAATCTATTCCTTTCTTTTGTGTTTCTCCTTTTTAGGACTGCATGCAAAAGATTTTCCAAAACAAGCCAATCCTCCCAAATTGGTTAACGATTATGCAGATGCCTTAAATGCCGAACAAATTCAAGCGCTTGAGGCAAAATTAGAGGGCTATTTTGACAGTACCTCCACCCAGATTGCCATCGTTATAGAAAATAGCTTGGAGGGGGAGGATGATTTCGACTACTCGCAACGTTTGGCCGAAAATTGGCAAATTGGCATGAAAGGCAAAAACAATGGCCTACTTATTTACGTAGCCATTGAAGATAGAAAAATTAGAATCCAAACTGGTTATGGTTTGGAAGGTGTTATTACAGATGCCTTATCTAAAAGAATCATTGAAGAGGTTATTAAACCCAATTTTAAAAACCATGATTATTACACTGGACTGGATGAAGCAAGCAATTATTTGATGCGTGCTGCTGCTGGTGAGTTTATCAACGACGAGCCAATGGGGAAACAGCAAGAGCCACCTCCGGCTTGGTTCATGGTTGTTTTATTGCTCTTTTTTCTTGCCATCATTTTGTTTGGAAAAGGTGGTAAGGGCCGTCGCGGTGGAATGATGGGAGGACCATTTATTGGTACCTTTGGTGGTGGAGGCTTTAGCAGTGGTGGTAGCGATAGCGGCAGCAGCTTTGGTGGTTTTGGCGGCGGAAGCTTTGGTGGTGGCGGTGCAGGCGGAAGCTGGTAAGCCTATGGATTGTTTTTAATCCAGTCACTTAAAAAATCTGCTGGGTTCAAACCGTACCTTTTTACACGTCTTCTTTTGCCTAAATACAAGGTTTGAGGCAGGCTATTTATTCCTAATTTATTGCTGAGCTCTTTGGTGCCGTATGCCAATAAATAATTGGGTTGGGCGTCGGTATTAAATATACGTAACTCGTAACTTTTGTTTACGTACAATACACAAATTACTTTTAACCTATTGGTATCTAAGGCAGCAATTTGGCGCAGCATCATAGTGTCTGAACGAAAATTCTTGCTGGTCTTATTCCCAAAATATAAATAAACTTCTTTCCTTCTTAGCTTTTTTAATTTCAATTTTTGACCTTTAACCAAGGTGAAATTTACCTTGGGTACTTTTTTGCCAATGGCAATTCTATCAAAATCAATCTGGTCATTGCTTGGTTTAATGCGAATAAATTTACCTGCATTGTCTGCCTCTATGACCTCGTACAATTGGTCGTTCTTTTCAAAATAACTGCGCTTTCCAACCTTTTGGATATGCACATAATTCAAAGGATTGGTGGCGTCCATCAAAGAATCCCTAACATTTGCAAAAAGTATTTTATCTACCTCTGGGTCGTTATAAATGCCATTTGCATTGCAATCCATTAAAGCAATTTTAAAGGATTCTTTCCCTTGCAAAACCAAGCCAGCCCTGGTAATATACCTTTGCTCTCTGTAGGTATACTCCATACCCACAAATTTTCTTCCTTTATAGGCGGTAGCATAATATTCATCCAACTGTTTCTTGAAATCGTATTTCTGTCCATAGAGTTTATTCCTGGTTAGAACTACCTTTATTCTGCCATCATTGTTTTTCTCATTAGCCAATTCAATTTCAACGGCCTCTTCTTCATAATAAGGCATGGTAAATCTTGGATCGTCTGTAAAATCAAAATTTTGATTTTGATCAATAAATAAATGGGGATGCTTGTTAAAAGGACTGCAAACCAACACGCTTACATATCCTGGATTAAAATTGTTATGGGTGCCACTAAAAAACACATTGCCATATGCATAATGCTGGTAGCCTGGCGGGCGCTTAATTACAATAGGTTTGGCTTCTCTTGTGCCTTCAAAATCCATTGAATAAATGGTGTCGCCTTGGGTTAAAAACAAGGCAAGGGTGAGTTGGTATTTGTCGAACCTATCGTCCTTTACATAATTGGATAGTTGAATAGTAAGTATACTATCCGTTTGTGCAAATAAGCCTCCTGCCAACAAAAAAAAGGCAGGTAAAAAGAAAAATTTCTTCATACCTGCCGAAAATACATAAAAAAACTAAAACAGCCTAAATGCTCAATAATACAAGCTCTTTAGACCGTTTTTTGTTGTTAATGTGAACCTAAGTATTGAGCAACACCTTCTGCTGTTGCGTTCATACCATCTTTTCCTTTTTGCCAATTTGCAGGGCAAACCTCACCTTTTTCTTCAAAGAATTGTAAGGCATCAATTATGCGCAATGCTTCGTCAATGCTTCTTCCTAGTGGCATATCATTAACCACTTGGTGACGAACATTTCCTTTTAAATCAATTAAGAACAATCCGCGGTAGGCTACTGCATCTTCGCCATTATCGCCAATCCACTCTAATTGTTCTTCATCATTGTAGGTGTATTTACCTGCCAATACGCCGTAATTAGTGGCAATGGTTTTGTTAATGTCTGCTACCATTGGAAATTGCACTCCTTGAATACCACCTTTGTTTTTAGGTGTATTCAACCATGCCCAATGCGAAAACTTACTGTCTACAGAACATGCTACCACTTGTACGTTTCTGTCTTCAAAGTCCTTAATCCTGTCTTGAAAGGCAATGATTTCGGTTGGACAAACAAATGTAAAATCCAATGGGTAAAAGAAGAACAAAACTTGTTTCTTTCCTTCAAATTGAGTTAATGAGAAATTTTCTGCAAATTCTCCACCGTTTACTACGGCATCAGCGCTAAAAAATGGCGCTTTTTTTCCTACTAACATGGTCATAATTTATTTATTTTTTGTTGTTTTAGATTCTCCATTAATATTCACTTGAATCTTATTGATTTTAAAATTTGGAATTCCTTTTTTAGAAAAATATCCTGTTAACATATCAGCTAATTCTTGGTCCTCATAATCCATTATTTTTTGTGTCTTTTCACAATATAAATGAATGTGGTTGTCCATTTTAGAATCATACCTTACCTTGTCTTCATTAGTAACTACTTTACTTGCCAAAGACTTTTGCACCAACATGTCAAGTGTTTTATAAACGGTAGCCAATGACACGCCAGGATATTTTTTTTGAATAGCCAAGTGTATTTCTTCGGCACTTGGATGGTGCATCGACTTAGCCAATGATTGGTATATAACCACCCTGGGCAGGGTAGATTTTATTCCCAATTCTTGAAATTGCGTTTTAATTTGGGTAAGTGACAAATTCATTTTTTAAATAATAATAATTCTTAAATAGGAATTATTTGAAACAAATATAATTACTTCTTTTTGGGCACACAAATAATTTTTAAAATAGCTACTTTTTATCGACAATAAAATTGATAAAAGTTACCTAATTATTCTTTTGATTATGCTAATTTGCCATTGTGGAAACACTAAGTACACGGTCGAAAATTTTTATTGCCATTGCCTTATTAATGGTGCCAATTTCTGTTGGGGTTAGTGGTTATATGTTTATAGAGGGAGCAAGCTTTTTAGATTCCCTATTCATGACCATCACTACCGTTGCAACTGTTGGCTATGGCGAGGTTTTTCCGTTGAGCACAGCCGGTAGGATATTTACTATTTTCTTAATCATTGGCAACCTTGGAATCTTTGCCTACGCGCTTACACTCATTACCAGATTTTTAATTGAAGGAAATTTTTTTCAGCAAATCCGAACCAAACGTATGAAAGATAAAATTAGAGCACTTCAAAACCATGTAATCGTTTGTGGCTTTGGCAGAAATGGGCAGGCGGCTTGCGAAATGCTGCACAAGAATCAAATACCCTATGTAATTCTTGAAACAAAAAAGGAATTATTAGAACAGCATATTAATACTACGCACGCCTACTATTTGCATGAAGATGCAACCAATGATGAGTCATTAATTAATGCCGGAATAGCCAATGCACGTGGCTTAATTACAACACTTCCAAATGATGCCGATAATGTTTTTGTTACCCTAACTGCACGGGGTTTAAATGCAAATTTTACCATTATAAGTCGTGCCTCCAACGGTTCTAGTTTTACCAAGCTCAAACGTGCGGGGGCAGATAATGTAATTATGCCAGATAGAATAGGAGGGGCGCACATGGCAACCCTCATTGTTCGGCCAGATGTAAATGAATTTGTAGATATTCTTTCTGGACAAGCCGGCGCAGATGTGCAATTAGAAGAATTTTCTTATGCGCGTCTTACCAAGAATTTAAGCGTCAAATGCATTGTAGATTTAAATATTAGAAAAATTTCTGGGGCCAACGTAATTGGCCTTAAAATGGGTGATGGAACTTATGTGGTAAATCCAAATATCAATATGGAATTTACCTCCGATATGAAACTAATTATTCTTGGTAATAATGCGCAAATGGAAACTTTACGCCAACTTATCGATTAATTTCTGAACAATAAACTGCTATCGCCAAAACTCAAAAATCGGAAATTATTTTCCAATGCGTATTGGTAAACCTTTTTCCAATCTTCGCCAATAAAGGCCGCTACCAATAACAGCAAAGTGCTATTGGGTTGGTGAAAATTAGTTACCAAAGCATCCACTATTTTAAAGCGGTATCCTGGCGCAATCAATATTTGGGTCGAACCAAAAATAAATTGCCCTTGCTCAAGTTCTAATCTTTTTAATAATGCTTCTAAAGCAGCTATTACACTAATGTCTTGGGGTAATTCATACGGATCCCATTGCCATACATTTACCTCAGATGTTGCTCCTTGGCTCATTACCTTCACACCTTGCCAATATAAACTTTCAAGAGTGCGCAATGAAGTTGTTCCAACGGCAATGGTTGCTTGCTTATTTTTAATTTGGTCAATAATCTTTTCCAAACAATGTTTGGGCAACAACACTGATTCTCGGTGCATGGTATGTCCTGCTAGATTTTCTGCTTTTACCGGTAAAAAGGTGCCTGCTCCAACGTGCAAGGTTAGTTCAGCTAAATTTATTTGTGCTTTTCTTAATTGGGCTAAACTAGCATCCGTAAAATGCAAGCCAGCCGTGGGAGCTGCAACCGAACCTTCAAATTTTGCATATTGGGTTTGGTAAACTTCTTCGTCTTTGGCTTCTGTTTTTCTATTCAAGTAAGGAGGAATTGGTAATTCACCCGCTTCTTGCAACAATTGCCCAAAATGGATGTTTGCCTGGTCCCATTCAAAATTAACGATACCGTATGGGCCATCCTTGGTAATTAAGGTGGCAGATAAAATTATTTCTTGGCCATTGACCAGAAGTTTTTTAGTTAAAGTTTCGCCTTTCCAACGCTTTACATTGCCAAGTAAACATTGCCATTGGCAATATTCAATTGATTGCAATGCTTGTTCATGGCTGCCCTTAGCGGGTTCTAGGCAAAACACTTCAATGCTTGCTCCACTCTCTTTTTGAAAATGTAAACGGGCATGTATAACCTTGGTATTGTTAAATACCATTAAACTTTTTGCAGCAATATGATTGGAAAGATTTTTAAAAATATCCTCCTCAATTCTCCCGTTTTTATATAGCAATAATTTGCTTTCGTCTCTTTGAGCTAAGGGATAGGCCGCAATTTTCTCTTCGGGTAATTGGTAGGTATAATCTACAATAGAAATTTCTTTCGCGTTCATTGCTTTCGGTTCGAACCAAAATTAATTGCCTTTGAAAACGGGTTTACGTTTTTCAACAAATGCATTCATTCCTTCTTTTTGGTCCTCACTGGCAAAACACATATAGAAGTTCTTTCTTTCAAAATACAAACCTTCTTGTAAGCCACTGTCAAATGCTTTTAATACGCTCTCTTTTGCCAAACGAACCGCTACCGGACTCATTTGCGCAATTTCTTTTGCCAATTTTACCGCTTCATCTAGATAGACTTCATCCGGTACTACACGGTTTACCAAGCCAATATTTTTCGCTTCTTCAGCTCCAATAAATTTACCGGTCAATACCATTTCCATGGCCAATGCCTTGCCAACCGCTTTGGTTAAACGTTGGGTGCCGCCTGCTCCAGGCATAATACCCAATTTTATTTCGGGCTGTCCAAACTTAGCGCATTCTGCAGCAATGATCATATCGCAAGTCATGGCCAACTCACAACCACCACCCAAAGCAAATCCGGAAACGGCAGCTATAATGGGCTTTTTAGTCTTTCTTATTTGGTCCCAAGTTTCAAATTGATCAATTTTCAATAAATCTATGGCAGTTTTACTTTCCATCTGTTTAATGTCTGCTCCTGCAGCAAATGCCTGCTCGTTACCTGTTATTATAATACAACGCACTTCTTCATTGGCATCCAATTGGGCCAAGGCTTCTTTCATCTCCAACATCAATTGAAGGTTGAGGGCATTGAGCTCCTTAGGACGGTTTAAACGAATTAATGCTATATTTGGCTGGTAATTGGCTTCTACCAAGATGAATTGAAATTCCATAACTGAGTTTATTTGTAGCAAATCAACTTAAATTTATTTCAACAGGCAAGTTCCTGTAATAATAAAGCGGACTTCAAATTCTTTTCCACCGAGGTGTTTGGTTTAAGTTGCTGAAAATAAATAGATTAAATTATTCTGGCGCTCGAAAACGGAAGTTATTCAAATTATTATCAGAAAACTTTGAAGAAGTTATTGCATTTATTAAAAAAAGGCCGATATTTGCAGTCCTTTTGAAGAAAATATTGTCATGAGAGTATGTGATTTAACCGGTAAGCGCCCGATGGTGGGTAATAATGTGTCTC
>CANFSD010000070.1 GCA_947449515.1 Bacteroidota bacterium | reverse complement strand
GCTACCACCAACAATGGTTGTGGATTGATTGCCAATGCCAATGAATTTGCAGGTAGAATTGTATTAATAGACCGAGGTGGAACATGCGGAACCACTTCCACTTCAAGCAAAAATAAAATAAAAGCAGCGCAAGCGGCTGGTGCAATTGCAGTAATTATTGCGCACAATACCAATGGATTTACCCCAACTTCAATTACGGGAGCCGACAATGCCATTACTATACCTTCTATTATGGTTGGATTTGGAACTGGTGTTATGTTAAAATCAGCATTTGCAAGTGATTCAGTGGTTGCAACCTTATTTGATTCATCGGCATATAACACAGCACGTGTATACGACAGTGATTTGGAAAATGCAATTATGGCGCATGAATATGGCCATGGTATATCTATTCGTTTGGCTGGCGGTCCAGCAAATAGCAATTGCTTAAATAACAGAGAACAAGGCGGCGAAGGCTGGAGCGATTTCTTTGCATTGGCATTAACCACTAGAACTTGGGAAACCAGCGCAACCGCCTCAAGAGGTGTTGGAACCTTTGTAATTGACCAAGATACAAATGCATTGGGTATTCGTGATTTCCGCTATTCAAAAAGTATGACCATTAATCCAATGACTTACAACAGAATTAAAACCAATCCTGAGGTTCATTATGTTGGCAGTGTTTGGTGCACTGTTTTGTATGATTTATACTGGGATATGATTGACAAATATGGTTTTGATCCTGATTGGTATAATGGTAAAGGTGGTAATAACAAATTCATGCAAATTGTAATGGATGGAATAAAATTGCAACCTTGTAGCCCTGGATTTATAGACATGCGTAATGCAATCATATTGGCAGACTCCATTAACAATGGAGGAGCAAACAAAGACTTATTATGGAGAGGATTTGCAAGAAGAGGATTAGGCGTATATGCTATTCAAGGTTCTAGCACCAGCACCACTGACAATAATGAAGATTACACGCTTCCTAGTACCGTTGGAATGCCATCAATAGATTTCAATGAGAATGTTCAGTTATATCCTAACCCAAGTAATTCGCAAATTACCATTGATATTTTTGGAGGTGCCAGCATAAATAAGGTTGAAATATTTGATATCAATGGCAAATTGGTTCAAACCAATGCCATCCAAACCAATGGTTTACCAAGTGTAAACATTAATTTAAACCAACATCCAATTGGACTTTACTTAGTGAAGATTAGCAGCAGCGCAGGCACAAGCTTTAAGAAGTTAATGATAAATTAATTGAACTCCCACAAAAAAGGCGACCAAATGGTCGCCTTTTTTTTTATGTTTGTTCAAAGAAATGTTGCCGCATGGCTGAAAATCACTTTAAACATTTTAAGAAGTTACTTTTTTTATTGAATGTGCTAAAGCTCGCATTAACTGCTTTTGGCGGACCGCAAGTTCATTATACCCAATTTAGGAAGCACCTCGTTATTAAAAAAAAATACATCAGTGAGGAAGATTTAGCCGAGCTTAATTCCTTTTGCTCCATGTTACCTGGCCCAACTTCTACCCAAACCATTACGGCAATTGGCTATAAGTTAGGGGGACCAAGTTTTGCTTTCTTAACGCTTTCAGTTTGGATTTTCCCGGCCTGTTTAATGATGGGTACTTTGGCCATTTTATTTACCCATTTGGCTTTAGACAATCCTAAATTAGATTTCCTAAAGTATTTGCAGCCAATGGCCAGTGGATTCTTAATTTATGCTGCTTACCGTTTTATCCAAATGTTTGTAACAAAACGTTACCATTGGGCATTGTTATTGGGTACAGCAAGCATTGGTATTTTGCAACAATCACCTTTCTTGATCCCTATTATGTTAATTATTGGCGGATTAATTTCAAGTTATATTAATACAAGAGGTGCTATAAAAAAGCCCGATCCAATTACCAATATCAGGTGGGATAATTTATTGCTGTTTTTCGGTATTTTTTTGATGGCAGCAATTGTGGGTGTTGCATCTCAAAACAGGTTTATGCTACTTTTCGAAAACCATTTTAGGTATGGAAGTATTGTATTTGGTGGAGGCAATGTATTAATTCCATTAATGTATAACCAATTTGTAGAATACAAGCATTACATAGCTGCCCCAGAGTTCCTGGCTGGATTAGGTTTTTTACAAGCTATGCCAGGCCCTGTATTTTCAATTGCCACCTTTACCGGTGCCATGAGTATGAAAGATTTTGGTTTTTGGGGCCAAATTGCAGGAATGATTTCTGGCACTGTTGGCATTTTTTTACCTGGCATATTATTGTTGTTTTTCGTTTTTCCAATTTGGAATCAATTAAAGCATTTTGCCCCCGTAAAAAATGCTATTGAGGGCATTAATGCTGCCTCAGCAGGCTTGGTTGTGGCTTCTGCTTATTTGCTTTTTTTGCCCGTTCAGATAAATGAGGAAAATATGCTCGTATTATTAACAACATTATTCTTATTATTGTCTACCAAAGTTCCTAGTCCCCTTATCGTTTTGGGCTGTTTAATCGGAGGTTATTTTTTGTAATGAATTCAATTAAAAATATCGCAATTATATTTACCCTGTTATTTTTATGTAACTCGGTTCGAACCAAAGCCCAAAGCAGAAACGATTCTGATTTGGTTCAATTTACAGGCTTTGTGGTAAATTACGATAGTACCAAAACCATTCCATTTACCACCATTAAAATCAAAGGCAGCAGCAGAGGAACTTACTCTGATATGCAGGGATATTTCTCTTTCGTAGCTAAACGCTCAGACATTATTATTTTCTCTTGCGTTGGATTTGAAAACATGTTTTTCTCCTTACCAAAAAATGTAAAAGGTTCTAAATTTAAAAGTGTTATTGCCATGGTGGAAGATACTTTTAGGATGGAAGAGATTGTGATTATTGGAAGGCCAACTGCAGAACAAATGGATTATTTGTTTTCGCGTACCAAACTTCCAGAAGACGATTATATTTTAGCTCAAAACAATTTAAGAAGAAAACCATTGAAAGAAATGGCAGATCAATTAGAAAATGATGGAGCTGATAATGCGCGATGGAAATTTAACGATTACGCCAATAAAGCCTATTATGGCGGACAAGCGCAGCCCATTCCTGTTTTAGATGTTATGGCTTGGAGCAAATTTTTGCAGGCACTCCAAAATGGCGACCTAAAGAGAAAATAGCCAAGATTGTACTTAAAACAAGTCAGACAACGTTCTTAGTTGTTAAAAGGTTAAAAAGCTTCAAGAAGGAGCTTAACTGATCTTTGTAATTTTACCACATTATGGCGGCAGAACAATATTACATCGAGAGAAAAGACCACAAGCACCAAATTTATGGATTCCTTGGCACCACACTGATCCATGGAATTATTATTGCCGCTTTATTTTTGGTAGTCATGTATCCACCTGATCCTCCCTTAGAATTCCAAGGTGTGCAAGTAAGTTTAGGAGAACCAGATATGGGTGGCCCATCTAATGAACCTGTTCCAGATCCTTCACAAGCGGAGAATTATGTTCCAATTAGCGAACAAACAGAAGAAACTCCTTTGACGGCTAACGACGAAGAAAGTGTAGCAATTAAAACCAAGGATACACCAAAGCCAAAAGACATTAAAGATGTAAAACCAGATAAACCAAAAGAGCAAGTACCTCAATTGGAACTACCTAAAAAAGTGAACCAACAAGCCTTATTCACCAAAAGAAAAAACAGCAATAATGCAGGTGGTTATGGAGATGGTGATCAATTAGGAAACCAAGGCCAAGCCAATGGAGACATTAATGGAGATAAAGATGGGCATGGCGGAGGAACAAGTGGCTTAGGAAGCGGAGATACTGGTCCTGACGGCATTTCTTATGTGATGCCAGGTGGAAGAAAAGTAAAACAATTACCCAATATAGAAGACCATTCAAAATCTGTTGGAAAAGTTGTAGTGAGTATTACTGTTAACAGTGATGGCCAAGTAATAAAAGCAGTTCCAGGTCAGGTAGGAAGTACTACCACTGAACCAGGCTTATTGGAAAAAGCAAAAGAAGGAGCATTAAAAACCAGGTTCAATGCACGGTCAGATGGATCAGAAGACCAAACTGGAACCATGACTATTGTCTTTAGGTTCAAACCGTAAAAAGAATTATTTAATTGATAATTTCTTTTGATTTCCCAAATGCAGCGCTAATTTTGAATTAAGATTTCTCCTCCATCAGGATTTATCCCCTATTGTGACCTACCAAGAAACACTGGACTATTTATATAGTCAATTACCTATGTTTACGCGTATTGGAAGTGCGGCTCTTAAACCAAACTTAAACAATACACTTGCCTTGTGTGAGGCCCTGGGAAATCCTCAAAATAAAATTAAAACCATTCATATTGCTGGCACAAATGGTAAAGGTTCGAGCAGTCACCTGCTTGCATCTATTTTACAGGAGGCCGGATATAAAACTGGATTATTTACTTCGCCCCATTTAAAAGATTTTAGGGAACGTATTCGCATCAATGGCAGCATGATTTCGGAAGAAAAAGTGGTTGCATTTGTACAAGAACATCAATCACTTTTTGAGTCCATTCAACCTTCTTTTTTTGAATGGACAATGGCACTTTGTTTTGATCATTTTGCCATGGAAAAAGTTGATATCGCAATCATTGAAACTGGGCTTGGAGGCCGATTAGATTCGAGCAATGTTATTACTCCGCTATTGAGTGTTATCACCAATATTGGTTGGGACCATATGGATTTATTGGGTTCGACCCTAGCCGAAATTGCAGCTGAAAAAGCAGGAATTATAAAAGCTAAAACGCCCGTGATTATTGGCGAATACCAAGCGGAAACCTTTCCAGTATTTTTAGCAAAGGCACAAGAAATGGAAAGTCCCATTGCATTGGCTAATCAGAAAGTTAATATTCTCTATTTCAAAAGCAATATCCACCAAGCCGTTTTTGATGTTCAATTTCAATTTGGAGAATTATGGAAAAATGTAGATTGTGCCTTGAATGGTCATTACCAGCAAAAAAACATTGGGACTGTTTTAGCAGCAATTGAACCCATAAGAAACGCAGGATTTATTATTAATGAACAAGCCGTAAAAGATGGCTTATCCAATGTAAAAAGAAACACTCATTTAATGGGAAGGTGGGAGATTATTGGTAACAATCCACTTGTTATTTGTGATACTGCCCATAATGTAAATGGCATAGGTTATGTTGTTGAACAAATAGCTGCGCAACACTACGAAAAACTGCACTTTGTTATTGGAATGGTAAAGGACAAAGACATTAGTAAAGTATTGGCTTTATTGCCAAAAGAGGCAACTTATTATTTCACAAAAGCAGCTATTCCTAGAGCCATGGAAGAAGAGGCATTACAAGCAATTGCTATACAATTTGGATTACACGGAATGACTTATCCAAGTGTTACAAGCGCGCTTAATGCGGCAAAAAAAGCCGCAAAGACAAATGACCTCATTTTTGTAGGAGGAAGTACCTTTATTGTTGGGGAAGCACTTTAAATATTTTTGCTTTTTATTTCTCTCGCCAAATGCTTCACTAAATTTGGACCACTGTATATAAAACCTGTGTACAATTGCACCAATCCCGCACCAGATTTAATGCGTTCTATACCTGAGTCAACATCATGTATTCCCCCAACACCAATGATGGGCATTTCGCCTTTAGATTTTTCTTGTATGTATTTTACTACCTCATTGGCACGGGCCTGAAGTACTTTCCCGCTTAAACCGCCAGCACCAATTGCTTCTACAAAACTAGCAGGCGTATTTAGATTCTCACGAGAAAGGGTTGTATTGGTAGCAACCAATCCTTCAATACCACTTTCTTGCACAATTTCTATTACATCATCTAATTGACTATTGCTCAAATCAGGGGCAATTTTCAATAAAATTGGTTTGCGAATTTTTCCTTTTTTAATCCATTCATTTCTCAACAGCACCAAGCGGTTTAAGATTTCAAGCAATGGTTTTTTGTCTTGTAATTCGCGCAAGTTTGGTGTATTGGGGGAGCTTACATTTACTACAAAATAATCAACGTATTCGTATAATTTATCAAAGCATATTGCATAATCGTCAACGGCAGATTCATTGGGTGTAATTTTGTTTTTACCAATATTGCCACCAACAATTAAACCCTTCGGACGGTTTTTCAAGCGTGCCACTGCTGCATCAACACCTTCATTGTTGAAACCCATTCTATTGATCAAACTTTCGTCTGCTTTTAAACGAAACAAGCGCGGCAAATCATTTCCTGGTTGTGGCTTGGGAGTAACCGTACCAATTTCAATAAAGCCAAAACCCAATGCATTTAATTCATTTAAGTAGGCGGCATTTTTATCCAATCCAGCAGCAAGTCCTACCCTATTTCTAAATTTCAATCCTATAAAATCAAAACTATTTTCTACCATAAAGTTTTGAATACACAAAGACTTTATAAAAGGAATTTTCATGAAAATTCTTAAGGCATGAAAAGTAACATGATGGGCAGTTTCTGCAGGCATCAAAAACAACAAACGACGTAAAATTGCGTACAAAATGAGGGTGTTTTAAATTTCTACAAATTTACAATCCGGGAAACGCAATTAATAACAAAAGTTTACAAAGCGGAGTAAGCCTTTAAAATCAAGCGTTTAACACTATTTAGAATAGGTATAAATACTAAAAATGTGCATAAATGTTATACAATAGGCAATAAGAAATTAAAGAGAACTCTAAATTCGCAGTCAAATTTAAAAATTATACAGAATGAATTGGGTTACTAAAATGTTTTCATCCTCACTAGGCCAAAAATTTATCATGGCTTTAACTGGATTATTTCTTTGCACCTTTCTTGTGATACACATGATTGGAAACTTGCAATTATTCAAATCTGATTTTGGACTTGCGTTTAACACCTACGCAGTTTTCATGACCACTTTTCCACTTATTAAAGTAGTATCTTATTTACTTTATGCGAGTGTTCTTTTCCATGCATTCAAAGGTTTTATGTTGGTAGCAAAAAACAGAAAAGCGCGTCCGGTAAAATATGCTGTACAAAACGGTGCAGCCAATAGCCATTGGACAAGCAGAAACATGGGATTATTAGGAACAATTATTTTATTGTTCATTGTAGTTCACATGAAGAATTTTTGGTACGAGTATAAATTTGGCCATGAGGTAGGTTATACAGCCTATATCCAAGATATACATAAAGACACCTTGGTATCTCAACCAATGGAACCAAACTATACACAGGTTAAAAAAATTGAGGAAATAAATTACTCTAATGAATCTGGTCAATACCACGTAACTGTGGTAAAAGATTTATACAAAGAAGTTGCTGTTGAATTTAAAGAGTGGTGGTTAGTTGCTTTATATGTATTGTGCATGTTTGCGGTTGCTTTCCATTTATACCATGGTTTCCAGAGTGCTTTCCAAACCTTTGGTATTAATCATAGCAGATTCAATGGGCTTATTAAATTTATTGGCATTTGGTTTTTCTCAGTAATTATTCCTGCAAGTTTTGCAGCCATGCCTTTATTCTTTTTCTTTAAATAATTTTTTGAACATACAGATATGACATCGAAATTAGACTCAAAAATTCCTGAAGGTAATTTGGAACAAAAATGGACCAAGTACCGTTCAACTGTTCCATTGGTAAATCCTGCCAACAAACGCAGTTTGGAAGTTCTTATAATTGGTTCGGGCCTTGCCGGAGCCTCAGCAGCTGCTTCATTGGCAGAATTAGGCTATAAAGTAAAAGTATTTTGTTTCCAAGATTCTGCTCGTCGTGC
>CANFSD010000069.1 GCA_947449515.1 Bacteroidota bacterium | reverse complement strand
TACCAATTGCTCAAAGATGTGCGGGTGGTTTATGTTCCAGCAAGAAGCATTGGCGAGTATGGTGGCGAAAAAGACAATTGGGTTTGGCCGCGCCATAGTGGCGATTTTGCCTTCTTAAGGGCATACGTAGCACCCGACGGTTCTGCAGCAGAATACAGCGTTAACAATGTTCCTTTCAAACCAAAACGTTTCTTAAAAATAAACCTAAAAGGAATCAACGAAAACGATTTTGTATTTATTCTTGGCTACCCAGGAAGAACCTTTAGAAACCAACCTGCTGCCTTCTACAAATACCACGAAAATTACATGCTAAAATATGTAAGTGATTTATACGATTGGCAAATTAACCAAATGGAAGAATTGGGCAGAGGTAATGATAGCCTTCAAATTAAGTATGCGGGAAAAATTAAATCATTGGCCAATACCACCAAAAACTACAAGGGAAAGTTACAAGGCTTTAGACGAGTTGGACTAACCGAGAAGAAATTTGCTGAAGAAAAAGAAATGCAAAAATTTATTGAGGCCGATCCAAACCTGAATAAACAATTTGGAAAAGTGGTTCCCGAAATAAATTCTTTATACAATGAAATAATTGAAAACGCTCCAAGGAACTTGTTTTTTGACTATATCTATTCTGTAGCACCAACATTGCAAATGGCTGCTATCATTGATAATTACAAGCGTAGTTTCGAACAAATAAAATCAGAAAAAGAAGAAAATAACTTCCTAAGTGTTCAAGTACCAAAACTAAAAGTAAACTTCCAAAGGTTATACGCACAAATGGATCCTAGCATTGAAATTCCAGGTGTCCTAAAAATGTTTAAGGATGCTCATGACTACAACAATAACAATAAAATTGCCGCAGTAGAGGAATTCTATAAAAAATACCCAAGCGAAGAAGCAAGGAAAAACATCTTAGAAAAACTGTATGCCAAAACAAAATTAAGCGATAAAAAATACATGCTTAAAATTTTAGCAGATAGCGCAGATGAATTTGCTGAAATGAAAGATGGCTTGGTGAAATTATGCGCAAATATCAATGTAGAAATGAATTTTTTTGATGAGGTAGATAGCAAGCGAAATGGCAAATTAAATGCCCTACTTGCCAGCTATGCCGATGCAAAAAGTGCCTTCAAGCAAAAACAATTTATTCCCGATGCCAATGCTACTTTACGTTTTACCTATGGCTTTGTAAGAGGCTATTTCCCTAATGATGCAGAATACAACAAACCATTTACCACACTCAAAGGTGTTATAGAAAAAGAAGATGGTGCCGACTATGAATTACTTCAAGTAATCAAAGACCTATATGCCGCTAAAGATTTTGGACAGTTTATGCACCCTGGCTTAAATGACTTACCTATTAACTTCCTTTATAACTTAGATACAACTGGCGGAAACAGCGGTAGTCCGGTATTAGACGCAGATGGCAGTTTGGTAGGTGTAAATTTTGACAGAGCCTATACTGCAACCATTAATGATTATGCTTGGAACGAAGCCTATAGCAGAAGTGTTGCGGTAGATATTAGGTATGTGCTTTGGACCTTGCAAAAGGTAGCGCATGCAAACAATATTTTAAGTGAGCTCAATATCAATTAAGCAAATGAGAATAGTTTTCTTAGGCACACCAGACTTTGCCGTTGCCTCTTTAAAAGCAATGGTAGAAGCAGGTCATCATATTGTTGGGGTAATAACCGCACCCGATAAACCTGCAGGCAGAGGAATGCAAATGCAGCAATCTCCCGTAAAAAAATATGCCGTAGAAAATGGTTTATTTGTAATGCAACCTGAAAAATTACGCGATCCAATTTTTCTTGAAACCCTAAAGGGGCTGCAGGCAGACTTACAAGTAGTAATAGCATTTAGAATGCTTCCTGAGCTTGTTTGGAACATGCCTCCTCTGGGCACTGTTAATTTGCATGCCTCCTTATTACCAGATTATAGAGGTGCTGCTCCCATTAATTGGGCCATTATTAATGGCGAAACGCAAAGTGGGGTAAGTACCTTTTTCCTAAAACATGAAATAGACACTGGTGATATTTTATTAAAAGACTCCTGCCCTATCACGGCAACTTGCACAGCAGGTGAATTACATGATACCCTCATGAATTTAGGAGCTAAGACCATGCTTAAATCATTGGAATTAATTAAGAATGGCAATACAAAGGGGTCGCCGCAAGGAGAAAATAACGGCAAAATTGCACCTAAAATTTTTAAGGAACATTGTCGTATTAGTTGGGAACAAAATGGACAAAGCATTCTAAACCTTATTAGAGGAATGAGCCCCTACCCTGCAGCTTTTTGCGTTTTAGACGGTAAAAACATGAAAGTATACCAGGCAGAATTTGAAGCAAACAATAACAACTCAGCAACCTTAGGTTCGGTCCAAAGCGACCATAAAACCTTTTTAAAATTTGCCTGCAAAGATGGCTTCATACATGTCTTAGAGGTGCAATTGGAATCAAAAAAACGCATGAAAATTGAAGAGTTTTTGCGTGGCTATAAACTTCAAGAATGAAATATTTTTTGATTGCTATATTACTATTCCCCAATAACCTGATTGCTCAAATAAATGAAGGCAAGCAGGATATTTTTACACCAAAAGAAATAAAAATTAACCCCATTTATGCTGGTCTTGGAATTGCACAAATTCAACTGGAAAAATTTCAAAACAAAAAACAAAGTATAAATGTAATTGCCAACTATATTAACTTGGGCTATTTTGGAAATAATACAGGCTTTGGCATTTGCATCGGACAAAGAAATTACTTCAAAGAAAAAAATGGGACCGGATGGTTTGCAGAACCTTTTGTCTCCTATTTTTACCTTGACAATAAAAATGCCCAACAAAGCACCAATACCTTAAGTACAGGCGCTGTTTTAGGAAGAAAATGGCTACTCTTTAATCGCTTGAGCTTTGATGCATACCTTGGTCCAATCCTTAATTTTGGCTTTATTAAAGAAGGAACCCAAAGCACAAAAAAAATAGATTATTGGGTTGGCCCCATGAATGGCATTTTTGTAAGATTTGGTTGTTCAATGGGCTATAGATTTAACTAAATGAAAAAGCATTTACTTATACTGTCTCTTAGCTTGCAATGCTTGGTTGGTTCAAGCCAAACAAATAACTATACCTACAAAGAATTGCCTAAAACAAATGCCATTAAACTTAATATACTTAGCGGCTTTGTAGGTACTTTAAACCTAAGTTATGAGCACCTGCTTTCTCAACAATGGAGCATACAAAACGGAATTTCATATACCCAATTAAATCTAGACAATACACGCAAAAAAACAGGGTTAATTGGTTTTCAATACAGCCTAGATTTTAGGAAATATAAATCGGCTAAAACAGCTTGGAACGGCCGATACCACCAATACTTTTTTAGGTTTGCTGCCTACGAATACAAAGACAATAAGCAAGACAGCAGCACACAAAACAAGATCATAAATTACAAAGAAAACCTCCAAGGTTTTAGTTTAGGCTATGCATGGGGATTTCAAAAGACATATAGCAACAAATATTTAATTGATGCTTTTATTGGCATCCAATTAAGTGTTCCAACATATTACAGCTGCAGCCCTTCGCAAGAAATTTTAAAAGATTATAAAATCAAAACCAATGAAGAAAACTTAGCCACTAATGGCGTGGGTTTTAGAGGTGGTATTAAAATTGGCTATTTGTTTTAAGCAATTTTCATTTGGGTATACACTTTGTATCCCTTGCTCTTTTCTCCGCTAACCACTTGGGCTAGGACAGTTTCCATTAAGCTATTTAATTTTAATGGTGTGGCCATTTCTTTTACCATATCAAAATCTATTTGCTCTTTGGTAGATAAAAAGGTGTAACCCACATAGGATTCTGGTTCGTAAATAATTACACTTTGCTCTTTGTAATTCCTACCTTTTCCTACTATATAATACGCCTTACGCTCTGCCTGCAATTGATCAACAAACAACTGCGCTTTGGCATTGTATGCTGCCACATTCTCGTTGTTTAAGCAATTGCCTTCACAGGTATCATTGGCCACTTTAATGCAAGTATCTCTGTTGGTTTGACTGTTGCATAACTTAGGGCACAAATCATATTCTGCAATTAAAGAATTGAGGTATTGCAGAGCGGCGGCATGTGTACTAAAAGTTACCAAAGCCCTTTGCTCTTTGCGCACTTTATCTATGCCGAACCTAATTTTATTGTTTTGATCAAGGTAATCAAACAAACCGTAAACTGTTTGCACCCGTTTTTGGGCTCTGTTTTCATCAGGCCACAACCTGCGTATTTCATGACTTTCAAGCAATATTGCCAACAATTCAGTTCCTGTTGAAGTATGTCCAAAACCATGTACCTCTCGCATGAAATTTTGTTTTTGTTTGCTTTTTAATTCACCACTAAAATGACTACCAACCCTGCTCCTAATATTCTTTGCTTTACCAACATACACAGCCAAACCCTTGCTGTTTACAAAATAATAAACACCAGGAGATTTGGGTAATTTCTCAAAATCTGCTTTGCTTACATTTGGTGGAAGTACTTGCTCTTTTGAACCACGTTTGAGGGCATCCTCCATTTGTTTTTCTGCATCATTTTCCAATAAATGCTCAAATAATTTTACCGTAGCCAAGGCATCACCATCTGCACGGTGACGGTTTTCTAAGTGAATTCCTAAAGCAGAACAAATATTTCCCAAACTATAAGAACGGTGTCCTGGAATTATTTTTCTGCTTAACCTAACGGTACAAAGTTTCTTAACATTTAAGTCAAAGCCGCTTTCAGAAAGTTGGTGCTTAATAAAACTATGGTCGAAATTTACATTGTGTGCTACAAAAATATTGCCTTGTAATAGGGCATATACTTTTTCCGAAATAGCAGAAAACTTTGGTGCATTTTCAACCATTTCATTGCTAATTCCAGTAAATGCTTGAATGTAGGGTGGTATACTCATTTCAGGATGCACCAAACTGGTAAAATGTTCGGTTACCTGCGTTCCATCATGAACGTAAATAGATATCTCCGTAATTCGGTTTTGGGTGGCATGGCCACCCGTGGTTTCAATATCTACAATCGCGTACACGGAGCAAAAATAGAATCCCTAATTAAAATTGTGTTTTCATTTTATTCACCGTCGTGCCATTTAATGCTTAAAAGTGGACTAATCCCTACCAATAAACAAGCTTCGCATGGCAATAGAGCCCATATCAATTTGTTCATTAAAATAATGCATTGGTTCATTTTTACCTTTTAAAGCCAAAACATACAACAAGGGCAAATAATGCTCATTGGTAGGAATAGCAAGTTGTGCAGCCTTACCCAAGGTATCATAATTCACCAATGATTTAAAATCGCCGCTGTTAATTTTGGTTTTGGCCAATTGGTCAAATTCAATTGCCCAATCAAATGGCTTACCTCCCCAATCTAAGCGCCCTAAATTGTGCACAATATTGCCCGAACCAACAATTAATACCCCTTTTTGCCTTAAAGATTGTAATTGAGAACCAATATGAAAATGCTGTTCAGGACTGGCAAAATAATCTAAACTCAACTGGAATACTGGAATATTGGCCTCTGGAAACATTGGTTTTAACACACTCCAACAGCCATGGTCCAGGCCCCACTCCAAATCTTTTCCAACATGAATTTCACGCAGGGCATCTATTGCAACTTGGGCATATTGGGGCGAACCCGGCACTGGATATTGGGTATCAGATAAAGCTTTGGGAAATCCGCCAAAATCGTGAATGGTTTTAGGCCTTTCCATAAATGTTACTTGCGTACCCTTGGTTTGCCAATGTGCCGATACACATAAAATGGCTTTAGGCTTAGGTAGTGATCTTCCAATCTCAGCCCATTTTTGATGATATGCGTTGTTTTCTATGGCATTCATTGGGTTGCCATGACCAACAAACAAAACGGGCATTTTTTCAGATAAGGGTGCTTTACCCAATACCTCCGATTCAAAATCTTGAAGATTCATATTCAAAAATGGGATTAATAAACTCGATTTTATAAACGACTTCCTATCCATTACATGGATTTTAATTTCTCAAACATCATTTCCATTTGCGCATAAGGTGCAAATCCGCGCGATAAAGAATAATAGGTTCCATTATGCAACGCTAATACTGCAGGGTAGCCGTTAACGCCTAATTTTGCAGCCTCCTCAAAGCCTTCGTATGTTTTTATTTTATAGGTTTCGGTTCGAACCAACTCCGAAAACTGCGCAGCATCAATTCCGAAATTCTGCGCTAAATGGATATAGGTTTGAATATCTTGACCGTCTTTACCTTCAAAAAATATAGCATGCTGTATGGCACTTGAAAATGCAATGACTTCTAATGGCAATATACTTTTGAAAACCTCCATAGCAATGGAAGGTAAAACAGAAGAATTGTATAAGGTATTGTTGCGCAATTTATTTAAATAAGGTTCCCCAAATTTAATGCCCGAGTGCGCTTCAACTTGCGGATAAGCGTTTAATACATAATTGGCAAAATCTCCAATTAGACCTTCGCGCTCCCCTACCACCATACCGCCATTTAGCAATTCAAAATCAAAATCGTTTTTATAATCAATTGCCAATTGTCTAATGATGGGCGAAAAGGCATAACACCAGCCGCACATGGGGTCCGACACATAAATTATTTTAGTACGTTCACGCATGGTATTTCATAAAAAAGCAGCAGACAAGAGGGATGTCTGCTGCTATAAATTTTGTTTTTTATTTGTGCTTTTTCAGCAAGAAAAACAAGCCTATTACCGCAGCAAAAAAATGCATGGGAACGGTTAATAAGGCAAAATTTTTGGGTGCCAAATTCCCTTCAGGCAAGGTAGTTTGAAAGCTTGGAAATAAACTAAAAATAGTAAATCCCACACTTAATAATAAAAACAACATTTCTCCCTTTAAAAAATTCTTACACAATATTACATATAAGCTTGCACCTGCAAACAAGGGAATAATTGAAGAAAGCACAACTGCAACAGCAAAACCTTTCGGCAACTCACCTACGCCAATTGAAAATTCTAAAATATATAACCAAGCAATATTAATACCTGCAGCCACAAGGCCACCTTGCAATGCCGCTTTATATGATTGGGAGAATGTTATTTCATTTGCCATTAGGCAATTTTAGCTATTTGTACATTACAAAGCAATTTAACTTCATCACTTACTACAATACCACCAGCTTCGGTAGTTGCCGACCAAGTTAAACCAAAGTCTTTTCTGCTAATTTTTCCGCTCAATTCAAATCCAGCTTTTTCATTACCATATGGATCTGTCATCAAACCATTGAAAACTACATTTAATTCAATGTTTTTGCTTACACCGTGCATGTTCAAATCACCAGCTAATACAAAAGTATCATCAGCAGTTTTAGACATACCAGTTGAAGTAAAAGTCAATGTAGGAAATGCTGCTGTATTAAAGAAATCTTCACTATGTAAGTGACCATCTCTTTGCTCATTACCAGTATTAATTGTGGTAACATCTGCACTGAAGTTAATTTTAGCATCAGAGAAATCTGCTGCGTCATTTTCAACCTCACCAGAAAATCCAGTAAATTTACCTGTTAAAGTAGAAATCATTAAGTGTTTTACCTTGAACTCAATCTCAGAGTGCATAGGATCAATTGCCCATTTGTTGCTCATTTTATTTTTAATTAATTAGTTTATTCACCTACAAATGTACAAACATTAGATGTATATACAAGTATTATTTAAAAAAACGAACAATTAGATTATAAAACGCAGTAAATTA
>CANFSD010000068.1 GCA_947449515.1 Bacteroidota bacterium | reverse complement strand
GGCCGCATCAGATTTTAGTTTCATGAGCATCTCATACAAATCGAGGGTTTGTTTTTTGAGGAGGTCTTTGTCTAAATCGCTAAAAGCGTGATTGCTGTTTAAAACATCTGAAATATTTTTGTTAAGGTCATCGGCTTTTGCCTTTATTTTACTTACTAACTGCAGGGAATTCATAACTTGCGATTTTATTTTTACAAATTTTAACAATCTTAGCTTAGTTTAATTAACATTTTAAGATATTAGTAGGCGGATTAGCATAGAATAAGAAACACTAGAAGAAAGCATGTTTATTGAACCAAGATACAACCCGCAGCAGCGGAAAGGATGGATAGAAGTTATTTGTGGCTCTATGTTTTCTGGAAAAACGGAAGAGTTGATACGCCGCATAAACAGGGCTAAAATTGCCAATCAAAAGGTTGAAATTTTTAAGCCAGATGTAGACGTGCGTTATGATGAGGTGCAGGTTGTTTCGCATAATTCCAATGCCATTGAAGCCACGCCAGTGAGTAGCTCATTGAATATTTTATTAATGGCCAATGAGGCTACCGTTATTGGAATTGACGAGGCACAATTTTTTGATGAGGAATTATTGTATGTAGTTGAAAAGCTAGCCGAGCAAGGATTAAGGGTTATTGTGGCAGGTTTGGATATGGATTATTTAGGGAAACCTTTTGGTCCTATGCCTAAAATTATGGCCGTTGCAGAGTATGTAACCAAGGTGCATGCTATTTGCATGGTTTGTGGCGATTTGGCCACGCATTCATTTAGAAAAATTGACCATGGCTCGCTGATTATGTTGGGTGAAAAAGATACATACGAAGCCAGGTGCAGGCATTGTTTTAATAAAGGGATGACCGAAGGAACATGAGTTCAAAAAAAGACATCATTATTTCTTCAGTTTTCCATTGGGATCAAGACTCCGCAGCAGCATCCATATCTTTTGTAAAAGAGCTGAGCAAAACGCACCGCGTTTTTTTTGTAGATAGACCCTATTCAATGAAGGATTTGTTTAAGGAACACGTTAATCTTTCAATGCGCAGGCGCATAAAAACAATTCTCTTGCGTAGGTCGCCCTTTTTAAAAATTGAAACTGGTTTTTCTTCTTTTATTGTTGCAACTCCAGGTTTAACATTGCCTATAAATTTTTTACCCAAAAGCTTACTCTATAATTCTTTGAATGCTTTTAACAACTGGGTGCTTAAGGCTTGTATGCGCAGAATGGCAAAGGAATTTGACATAAAGGAGTTTGTGTACCTTAATTTATTTAATCCATCTTTATTGCCAGTTTTAAATTTGAGGTCGGCTACCAATTTGTTAAATATTTATACTGTTTTGCACGACATGGAATTATCTCCTTATATGCAAAGGCATGGGGTACTAGCGCAGGAAAAAGCAATTAGGCAGGCCGATTTGGTTTTGGTAAATTCAAAGAACCAATGGCGAAAATTAATTAATAAAGCAGCGCATGTAAATTATTTTCCAAACGGGGTAGAATTTTCTGTTTGGAAATCAACACGACTTAAAGATGCGTCTGTCCCTTATGATTTATACAATATAGGTTCTACTAAAATAATTATGTTTTGCGGCTACTTAAGTGCCATACGTGTAGATTATAATTTGCTTCGTTTGGTTTGCGAGAATTATCCAAACTACTTAGTAGTATTGGTTGGCGCCTATGAAGAAGAAGACCTTATAAAATACAAACTAGAAGAAATACCTAATTTAATTATCTTAGGAAATAGAAGGTATGAGGCTATACCAGCTTATATTAAATGTGCCCATGTTTGTATTATTCCCTACTTGTGCAATGATTTAAATAAAAGTGTTTATCCCTTAAAATTGAATGAGTATTTGGCCATGGGTAAACCTGTTGTAAGCACTCAATTTAGCGAGGACTTGGAGGGTTTTGCGGCACAAATTTATTTGTCGACCAGCTATGAAGATTTTTTGGGTAATATTGAATTGGCAATTCAAGAAGACAATGCCCAACGATTGGACAAAAGAACTGAAATAGCAGAGAAAAATGATTGGTCGTATAGAGCAGATTTTTTTAACCAATTGATTGCACAATTTAGTTCCAATGCAGGCAAATAGGCAACATACATATGATGTAATTGTTTTTGGATTGTCTCGATCCGACAATTCCTTGTCGTCTGTTACCAAAGCATTTGCCGATGAGTTGGCGCGCAATCACAGGGTCTTTTACATTGATAGGCCATACAGCTTAAAGGATTTAATATTGCTCATTTCTACTGCAGAAATGAGAAGGAAATTAGGCGCAGTGTTGTTTGGAATGGGGATATTTAAAACCCAAAAAATCCAAACAAATTCTGTAATACAGGTAATTCCACTATTGACGCTTCCAATTAATTTTTTACCAGCGGGAAAATTATTCAATTTGTTGAATCGTTTAAATAATTACATAGTATACAAAGCAATTAGTAAAACCATTGAATCCTATAATGTAAAAGACTATGTTTATTTAAATTCATTTTTGCCGGTTTTAGTTCCAGTAATTTCAAAAAAGTATAAATACCAACCTCTGCTAAATATTTATCAATCTTTTGATGAAATGAGTGGAGAACCATACATAGCCAAACATGGCAAATCTGCCGAAATGGAGGCCATTAGAAATTGTGATTTAGCCATTGCAACTTCTAGTAGATTATGCGAAAAACATGCAGAAGCAAGTGGGCGAAAGGTGCATTTGTTGGCAAACGGCGTAAATTATCAATTATTTAAAAATGCCTGTAATAGTGATTTGGCAAGGCCCTTGGCAATTCAAAATTTTATTAAACCCATTATTATTTATACAGGTCATTACAGTAATTTGCGTTTGGATTCGGACCTAATAAAAAGTATTTGTGCAGAGTTTACAGCCTATGAAATTGTATTTATTGGAACCAGTGATACGAAAGATATTTCGAAATATGAATTGGATAAAATTGAGAACCTACATTTTATAGGACCGCAAAATATTTCCCAATTACCGGCCTATTTAAAATACGCCAAAGTTGGTATTATACCCAATAAAATAAATGAGTTGACGCAAGGGATTTACCCGTTAAAGGTTAACGAATATTTGGCTGCTGGGCTTCCTTGTGTAAGCACTCAATTTAGCAAGGATATGAATACTTTTGAGCCTTATGTTTATATAGCAAAATCAAAGGAAGACTTTATTGCAAAATTGCATTTGGCATTATTGGAAGATCCACAGCAAAAACTGGCGGAGCGTATGCTATTTGCTGAAGGAAATTCTTGGCAGAAACGGATAGAAAAACTAGAAAATTTAATTGCTGATTTTCTATACAAAAGGGATTAAATAAATCCATTCCATTTGCGAATAAACCATTCCAAACTTAGGAAAAGTATAATGGTAAAGAAGAGCCATTTTTGTTTGATTAAATCAAGTAGTTCTTCGTCATTGTATATTACTGTTTTACTTAATTCGCTTTTTAGGAGTAAATTCTTCAAATCTTCTAATTGGTTAATTTGAAAAAATTGGCCACCCGTTTCAGAGGCAATTGCCCTTAATATGCTAGGGTTTGAGCGGGTTTCAATGGCTTCTGTTTGGAGTTCTTTAACATGAATAATGCCCGTACGTTTTCCAAAACTGCTTTGTCCATTTACGCTGGCTTCATAAGAATATTCGCCGGCAGGCAAGGTGCCTACATTAAGGTGGTAGGCATTTTGTGTTTTGCTAAATTGGTAGGGGAAATTTTTGCCGTTTTTATTTTTAAGGATGAGCGAAATGTCATCCTTATTAATCATTTCAAATAAATCATTGTAGCGCTCTGCATCAAAGGAGATTGCTTCATTTTCATCAACTATTTTTTTGCTTGGATAGACCCTAAATTTAGTTCTATCATTTTTGCCACTTGCCCATTGAATAATTTTATTTAAGAGTGTTTCTGATGCTTGGGTATTTTGGTTCATTAAGAAATCCTGTAAACGCCAGCGCCAAAGGCCTTCGCCACATAAGTATACCTCGTTGGTTCCTTTGCTATTGCTAAAGAATAGGAGAGGCGTATTTGTTTTAACGTAACCAATTTGTTGGAACAACAAGGTATTGGCATTGCTTGGTATTTGGTAGTTTCCAAAAGGTGTAATAAGTGGTGCAAACTTTTGTAGGGTATTGCTTAGTTTTTCCTCTAATTGAAATAAATTAAATTGTTGGTTTAGCCAGGCTTGTGCTTCATTGTAATTTTGGCGTGGACCAGTAATGCGTAAAGTACCATTGGCATTTAAATAATTTAAACCTGTTTGTTTACCTAAAATATAAAATACAGGAATATTTTTTTGTTGTAGCTTTTCAATCAATTTGCAAGCTTCACCATTAATGCCTGGCAATTGGTGCAGGATAAATAAACTGGCTTCATTACTGCTTTGTTCTTGGTATTCTGAAAACAGAAAACTTTGTAATTCGTAATTTACATTTGCCTCTATACTTCTTGTAATGGCGCTAATATCTGGGTGAGGGGTTTGGTAAAGTAGAACAATCTTTTGTTTAGATTTTAATACGTTTACTTGAATACTGATATTGTTATTGATTAGGTTGTTTTCCTTAAAAAGCGGTTTAATTCTAATCTGGTAATTGTGGATGCCTTCTTTGGCATTGGTTAATAAAAATTTTTGCGTTCCAAAATAATTATTTCCCTTAGCTAGAATAATTCCTCTTTGGAGTGTTTCATTGCCTTCACTCAAAGTAATTTGAAGTGCTTCATTGTTGCAGTAGAATGCCTTGCAATCAATTTCAATTTCAAAATCGTTCCCAACAAAAATGGTAGGATTGAAACGCGCCTTTCCAATTAGGGCATCTTTGTGCTGCGTGCTATCGCCAAGAGCAATGGTATAAACGGGCGCTGTACCCTTCTCTAATGCATAGGCGGGGTTGCTCCCTTGGTTGTATATACCGTCGCTAATTAATAAGGTGGCGCTGTGGTTTAAATTATAATGTTCATTGCTAATTTGAAGCAGGGCATCTGATAAGTTGGTGCTTTTTTCTGAGAAGTTTAGTGCTTTGTTTTTTTCTGCACTTGCACCAATGGTATAGCTTTCAACTGTGTAGTTTTCTTTGAGTTCACTTTTAAGTGTTTCAATTTGTTTGCTCAGTTCATTTTTTACAAAGTTTGAATCATTGGCCTGAACCATAGAGGCACTATTATCAATAGCAATTGCCAAAATTGGTTTTTCTTTTCTTTGAGAAACCCATTTAATCATTGGTCCCAATAGAAGAAAACAAACTATAAAAAGAGAAATAAAACGTATGCCCATTACTGCATAAACCATCCAAGGTTTAGGCAGTTTTAGCGGATTGGATTTGTAAAGAAAATAAGCGCTTATACCGGCAAGTAGGATACTAGCCAGTATGCCAATAAAGGGATACGCAAAAGTAAAATGCATGGGTTAATTACATCACCATACCACCACAAACGTTGATGGTTTGTCCGCTGATATAGGCAGAATCGTCGCATGCAAGGAACAATACGCAATTGGCTACATCTTCTGGTTTACCTCCACGTTTCAATGGAATAGTTTTGATCCATTCTTGTTTGATATCATCACCTAATACATCGGTCATTTCGGTTTCAATAAATCCTGGAGCTACAGCATTGCAGCGGATATTTCTTGAACCTACTTCTTTGGCAACAGATTTGGTTAAGCCAATCATACCTGCTTTAGAGGCAGCATAATTAGCTTGGCCAGCGCTACCGGTAATTCCAACAATAGAAGTAATATTTATAATAGAACCAGCTTTTGCTTTCATCATTGGTTTCATGGCCGCTTTGGTCATGGCAAAGGCAGATTTTAAATTGGTATCTAATACATCATCCCATTGTTGTTCGCTCATGCGCATTAATAAAGTATCTTTTGTTATACCTGCATTGTTTACCAACACATCAAGTGAGCCAAATTCTTTAACAATTTCGTCAACCAGTTTCTCTGCTTCTGAAAAATCTGCAGCATTACTTTGGTAACCTTTGGCCTTAATGCCGCTGGCATTTAATTCTGCTTCAAATGCATTTGCTTTTTCTACAGAACTTACATATGTGAAAGCAATATTGGCACCTTCTTTGGCAAGAGTTTGAGCAATGCCTTTTCCAATTCCGCGTGATGCGCCAGTTACGAGTACTGTTTTTCCTTTTAATTTCATGGTATTAGATCTTGTTGTTGCGAATATATGAATTTTATTGAATGGCTAAAATGCCTAATTATTTTATTGAAAATTTGCTGTAAAGGCTCTATTCTTTGGCAAATTGGTGCTCATAAAGGTTTTTGTAAT
This sequence comes from Bacteroidota bacterium, assembly GCA_947449515.1. Lineage (GTDB taxonomy): Bacteria > Bacteroidota > Bacteroidia > UKL13-3 > UKL13-3 > B1. The sequence continues at coordinate 1,499 of CANFSD010000068.1, read as the reverse complement.
GACCGCTGTTTTCCAATAAACTTTGATGGGTGCCTCTTTCTACTATTTCTCCTTTGTCTAAAACCAAAATTTCGTTGGCATTGGCAATGGTACTTAACCTGTGGGCAATTACAATACTGCTTCTGCCTTCACGCATTTTAATAATGGCTTGTTGAATAATTTCCTCCGTTTCATGGTCAATAGAAGAAGTAGCTTCATCCAAAATTAGGATAGCTGGATTTTTAACCATTGCCCTAACAAAGGAAATTAATTGTCGTTGCCCTACAGATAGGCTCGAACCGCGCTCAGTTACTTTTTGGTAATAGCCATTGGGCATTTTACTGATAAATTCATGCGCACCCAATTGTTTTGCGCAGGCCACAATTGTTTCTTCACTGATTGAGGTATCGTAGAGCTGAATATTTTCTAAAATGGTTCCTGTAAACAAAAACACATCTTGCATTACCACACTAATTTTACTCCGTAAACTTGCCAAGGTATACTTGTCAATTTCGGTCCCATCAATTAAAACTTGGCCTTTTTCTAGGGGGTAAAACCTGCTTAATAAATTAATGATACTGGATTTGCCAGCGCCTGTTGCCCCAACGAGGGCAATTGTTTCGCCTTTTTTTACCCTAAAATTTATGTTTCTTAAAACAGGCTGGCCAGGGATATAGGAAAAATAGATGTTTTTGAATTCAATATTTCCTTCTGTTTGGTTCAGCACTAATTCACCTGCTGTTTCTTTGGGCGTTTCATCTTCAATTAAAACAAAAATTCTTTCGGCGGCAATCATGCCCATTTGCAAATTATTGAACCTATCTGCCAAAGTTCTAATTGGCCTAAAAAATAAATTGATATACATGATAAAAGATACCATGGTTCCTAAGGTAATTTCTTCTGCAATAATTCCTTTGGATCCATACCAAACCAATAAGCCAATGGAAATGGCCGTTAAAACTTCTACTACTGGAAAAAACACTGAATAATAAAATACACTTTTAATATTGGCATCTCTGTGTTGCGCGTTAATTTCCTTAAACCCCTCCAATTCGCGGTCTTCCCTATTGAACAATTGCACAATTTGCATGCCGCTCAAATGCTCTTGCACGTATGTATTTAGCAAAGCCACCTGGTTTCTTACTTCCTCAAAACTCTCTTTTATTTTTTCTTTAAACAGGTAACCACTGTAAAATAAAAATGGCAAAACAGATAAGCAAACCAATGACAGTTTTACATTGGTTCCAAACATAAGGAGGAGCAGAAAAATAATTTGAAGAATATCTCCTGCTATGTTAATCATGCCTTCACTAAATACTTCACTTATGGTTTCAATATCTGAAATACTTCTAGTAACCAAAGTGCCTACAGGGGTTTTGTCAAAGAAGTTAAGGCGCAGTGAAAACAAATGTTTGTATACTTTATTTCTTAAATCATATATAATTTGTTGGCCTAAAAAATTTGCCAAAATAGCACTCCACCATTGCATAATAGATTGAATAAAAAGCAAGGCGAAGATG
>CANFSD010000067.1 GCA_947449515.1 Bacteroidota bacterium | reverse complement strand
TTTGGAATGGGTATAGAACGTATTGCGATGTTGAAGTATGAAGTGAAGGATTTAAGAACTTATTTTACCAATGATGTTCGCTTTATTGGTCAATTTGAAGGACAATAATAATTAATAAAAAAATGAATAAAGGACCTATTTCTCAATTTATTGAGACACATTACAAACATTTTAATGCAGCTGCTCTGGTTGACGCGGCAAAGGGATATGAAACGCATTTAACCGAAGGAGGAAAAATGATGGTAACCCTAGCCGGAGCTATGAGTACAGCTGAATTAGGAAAGTCATTAGCAGAGATGATTCGTGCGGGTAAAATTGATATTATTTCTTGTACAGGTGCTAACTTAGAAGAGGATATTATGAATTTGGTTGCCCATTCTCATTACAAGCGTGTACCCAATTATAGGGATTTATCGCCACAGGATGAATGGGATTTATTGGAGAATCATTATAACCGCGTAACAGATACTTGTATTCCCGAAGAGGAAGCATTTAGACGTTTACAGAAACATATTCATAAAATTTGGAAAGATGCAGACAATGCAGGAGAGCGTTATTTTCCGCATGAGTACATGTATAAAATTTTAAATAGTGGTGAATTAGCTCAATACTATGAAATTGATCCAAAAAATTCTTGGATGTTGGCTGCAGCAGAGCGTAATTTACCAATAGTGGTTCCAGGTTGGGAAGATTCTACCATGGGAAATATTTTTGCTTCTTATGTAATTAAGAATGAAATTAAGGCCAGTACTATGAAATCTGGTATTGAGTATATGACTTGGTTGGCAGATTGGTACGTTAAAAATTCTGCAGGAAAAGGAATTGGATTTTTTCAAATTGGTGGAGGTATTGCGGGTGATTTTCCAATTTGTGTGGTACCTATGTTATACCAAGATATGGAAATGGAGCAAATTCCATTTTGGAGTTATTTCTGCCAAATTAGTGATTCTACTACTTCTTATGGATCTTACAGTGGTGCGGTTCCAAACGAAAAAATTACTTGGGGTAAATTAGATATTCATACACCTAAATTTATTGTAGAAAGTGATGCTACCATAGTTGCGCCATTGATGTTTGCCTATATTTTAGGCTGGTAAAATTGGCGGTATTTCAAAAAAAATTTCGGGGCCCCGCTTTGCGGGGCCCTTTTTGTAAGAAAAAAGTTCCGCCAAAAAAGAAATAATAGCGCTTTTAAGGCACCGAAAATAAAATCCTTAAAGGATTAGCCTCGAAAGTAAAAAACCGCTTAAAACGGTTATAAACGTGGTAATAATACCAGGCAGCATAAAGCTATGGTTTAATAAAAATCTTCCAATCTTAGTTGTTCCGGTTTTATCAAAATTTATTGCAGCAACCAGTGTTGGGTAACTTGGAATTACAAAATCTGCATTTACAGCAGGGTACATAGCTATTAATGAGGCGGGTAGAATACCCAGTTTAATGCCGAGGGGCATAATAGCTTTAACAGTTGCGGCCTGACTAAACAAAAGGCTGGCCGTTAGGAAAGTAGCAATAGAAAAGATCCAAGGATAAGTAGTGACAATACTTTGAAGATTGGTTGTTAAAAAAGATTGATTTGCAGAAATAAAGGTATCGCTCATCCAGACCACTCCAAAGATACAGAGAACAGCCTGTGAGCCTGTTTTAAAAATACTTGCTTGAGAAATTTGAGCAGGATTAATTTTTCCAACGAACAAGTTAATAAGGGCAACGCAAAGCATAATGAGTTGAATGGTCTCCGCCATGCTTGTTTTGCGCAGCGAAGAAAAGACGCCCAGTAAAACAATCAATAAAACGCCAGATAAAAACACAAAAACAGAAGATTTAGCCGATAGATTAAAAGACAATTTTTTTGAAGCGGATTGCAATTCTTTGAGTGAATTAGCGAATGCTGGGTTATTTAGCTTTTCAATAAATTCTGGATCTTGGTTAAGTTCTTTACCCAACTGACTAGCCACCAGTGCTCCGGCAAAAATCCCAATAATGGTAGCGGGAAAAACAACAGCCAACACATTACCCAAGCTTAAGGTGTTTCCGGGAATGCCATTTAGTTCGCCTAATATGGCAATTGTTGCGGCGCTTATTGGACTTGCAGTAATACCAAAATGTGCTGCAATTACAGCAATACTTAGCGGACGTTCTGGGCGAATATTTTTTTTAAGTGACACCTCAGAAATAATAGGCAAAAGGGAATAGCAAATATGGGCAGTACCTGCTAGCATGGTGAAAATGAATGTAACGAATGGCCCAACAAAGGTGATATGGTTTGGATTTTTGCGAATAATTTTTTCTGCAATATTGATGAGGTAATCCATGCCACCACTTGCCTGAAGAGATGCAGCAGCAGTGACCACGCATAGAATAATAAGCATTACATCTATTGGGGCTTTGCCAATAGGTAAGCCAAAACCGTAAACAAAAATGAGTGTGCCAAGGGCCCCCATAAGACCCAGTCCAATACCTTTCATTCTGGCGCCTATTAGAATAAGGGTTAAGAGGATAAAGAGTTGAATCCAGAACATGAAAACTAAATAAACACTGCCATTTGGTTTTGAAGTGCTTTAGCTTCTTTTGCCGCCGCTTCTGCAAAATCTAAACCATTGGAAGCGTAAATAATACTTCTTGAAGCATTTATTAATAATCCAATATCCTCAATTTTTCCGTATTTAACCACTTCTTCAAGGCTGCCGCCTTGTGCTCCTACGCCAGGTACAAGAAGAAAGTGTTTGGGAGCGTGTTTACGAATAATGGTAAATTCTTGCGGTTTGGTAGCACCAACAACAAACATTAAATTTTCGTCTGAACCTATTTTGCCTGTATTTGCGAGGACTTTTTCGAAAAGAAACTCTTCGCCAATTTTTTGTTGTTCATAATCTGCGCTACCCGGATTAGAGGTAAGTGCAAGCACAATTCCCCATTTACCAGGGTATTCAAAAAAAGGAGCTAAAGAATCGTTGCCCATGTATGGCGCTAGAGTAACGCTATCTGCATTTAAGGTTTCAAAAAAAGCCTTTGCATATTGGTTGCTGGTATTGCCAATATCGCCTCTTTTAGCGTCGGCAATAGAGAGGCAGTCTTTGGGTAAATAATCAAAGGTGCGCTGCATACTTTCCCACCCTTTGGCGCCTGTTGCTTCAAAAAAAGCCGTATTGATTTTATAAGAAACACAAAAGTCTTTTGTTGCATCAATAATTGCTTTGTTAAAGGCAAAGATGGGGTCTGGTTCTGACAAAAGGTGTGGAGGTATTTTTGTAATATCTGTATCTAAACCAACACATAAAAAAGATTTTTTCTTGTTGATTTCGGTGATGAGTTTTTGGCGGGAGAACATGTTAAAATATTAAGTTTAATTCAAGGATAAGCGCATTTAAATTTCCACCTTTATTTACCAATGGATTTGCGTTTCCATCTGCAGGCCATTCATATCCAAGGTTTAGGTTGCGTGCGCCTTTTTTTGCAATTAATTGAAGCGCGAAATAATCAAATTGGTATTGGTAAGCCAGAAGCGGTAACCAATCGTCTTTATCTAGACGCGCAGCTTGACCGGTAGGGTAGCTTTTTTTGCTATAATAAAGCGTTGTATTGTACAAGTGGGAATACTGAACGCCGAGGCCAATCTTGTGTTTACTAGAATTTCCCAATTGCTTAAAAAGTAAAAATGGCGCGTCAAAATAAAGCAATCTAATTGAACTAATATTACCCGGGCTGGTATTAAAATCACCTCCACGAAAGGAGACTTGTAGTTCCTGTTGAATGGAAATTCCGTACTTGAAATTTATTCTTCCATAGCCACCACCTAAAAGACCAAACATAGCTTGGTTATTGGGTATTTCATTGCCATTGAGGGTGCTGAGTTGCACGCCCATTATGATTCCTAGTCTTGACTTTTCATCATTCGTTGGTTTGATCCAATCGCTTGGTTCGTCGCTTATTTCACTGCTATCTATTTGTGCATTTGTGTTTAGGCAAAGCAATAATAAAAATGCGGCTAAGAGGCTTTTCAATCTCATATTACAAAACTATGAGAATGAAACGTGAAAAAGCGCAGTAGTGTCTAAATAAATTATTATTTGACCTTATATCGCCATCGTTTTACATCGTAAGTAGCAAAATAACCGAGTGCTCCGCCACTAATATTGGTTGGTAGGTTTGTGGGTGGCGTTTGAAATGGGCCAGGGATATTAGGGTTCTGGCTGTTTAATTCCCTGATAAAATCGTACATGTTTTTATCTACCGATCTAAAAATAGCCAAATAGGTTTCACCCGATTTAAAGCGTGTAAAAGGCACCTCGAATACATATGGTTTATTTACAGGCGTTTGCGTATTGTCCCATAAAACTTTTTGTCTGGCAAAAGAGTCTTGTTGGGTTGCAGAGTCAACTTTTCCATTAACAAAATAGGTATATTTTGTTTGTGGCCTGTCGTCGTATCCAGCATAACTTACTGAATAGCCCGATGGCAAAAAGCCTTCTGCTTCTTTCCAGGTTTGAAAAAAACTATCTACCCTAAACATTCTTTCTAATTTAGCGGTAGATGTATAGATTTTGCTCTCGTAATTGATTAAAAGATTGTAGGTTGTATCTGCTTTTCCTACAAATCCTAATTGTGGTTTATAGAGGTTTTTAGTTGGGTCGTAATTAAATGGAATTCCATTAACACTTACTTGGGCAGAGGTTACCAATGTTGGTTGTTCTGCAGCATAATAATTGCTACTTAAGCTTAGGCGAACAAATGAACTATCTGTTTCGGTTGTAAGCTCTCCTTCTACAACTAGGATAGGATTGGCGTCTTGCATTTCAATGGTTACTTTTTCTTTACAGGCAGAAAAGGCAAGAATTATAAAGAAGATATTTAGAAATTTATTTTTCATTATTTGGCAGCTTAGAACTTAAAGTTATAGGTAATTGATGGAACAAAAGTGAACAAATACCATTTGTAAATTACTGGTACATTATCGAGGGTATTATAGGAAAGCGTGTAGGCATTTTTATGTCCGTAAACATTATAAACAGCAATTACAACATCGCTCTCATTTTTATAGGTTCGGCCAGGCTTTTTCTTGCGAGCGATGGTAAGCGAAACATCGGCTCTGTGGTAGGCCGGGAAGCGTGCGCCATTTCTTACACCGTAGTAAATTGAAGGAGCGCTTTCGCCAAATAGGGTATATTTTTGGCTTGCTTGCGAAAAGGCCTCGCCTGTTGCGTAAATAAAGTTTCCTGAAATACTTATACGTTCGTTTAATTGTTGATTGATAACGAAGGTAAAATAATTGGTTCTATCGAATCTGAAAGAATACCATTGGTTGTTGTTTATATTGTTTGCTTGGCGTTCACTTTTAGAGAGGGTATATCCTATCCAGCCTGTTGTTTTTCCACTTTGTTTTCTGGCAAAAAACTCAATACCGTAGGCTCGGCCCTGACCAGCCACCACTTGTGCTTCAATAGCTTCGTTGAATTGGATGTCTGCGCCATTTCTAAGTTCCACCGTGTTTTTTAGTTTTTTGTAATAGGTTTCAACGGAGAACTCAATTTTATTGTCCATAAAATTTCTAAAATAACCTATTGCAACTTGGTCTGCTTGTTGGGGTTTGATGTATTTATCTGTTGGTGTCCAAAACTCTTGTCCGGTTGAAGCAGTAATATTTTGAATGAGGTGCATATATTGATACATGCGGTTATAGGAAGCTTTAATAGAGCTATTTTCGCTCAATAAATAGCTTAAATTTAGGCGAGGCTCGAAACCAAAATTTGTATTGTAAATTTCGCCCGATTTGTAATAGGTAAATTTATTAGTTGGATCAAAAGCATTTTGTTTAACAAAGCCATTGTCGATAATAGTTGGTGTACCGCCAACGTAATTAATACACCTACCTTCACCTATATTTGAAAACACAGAAACTCTGGCACCATATTCGGCACTCAAACGAACGCCAAATTTATAACTATGAGAGGCATAAAAATCTCCTTGAATGGCTTTCTTTTTGGGTAAAGTTTGTGGGTCGATTACAGATCCTTCTGTTATTTTATCAATTTTGCCGGGGAGAAAAACATAGTTGTTTAACTTCATTCCAAATTTAAAATTGCTGTTCGCGTTAGCGAAATAGCTGCCATCCACTTTGAGGTTTAAATCATCAATATAATTGGTTCGAGTAAAGTTTAAGTTTTCACTAATTTTAAAATCTAGGTTATAGTTGTACCTGCTATAAATTAAGCTGGTGTTTACAAAAAGTTTGCTGGTAAAGATGTGGTTCCATCTAAGTGTTCCTGTATTGTTTCCCCAGCCGAACCCTGCGAATCCGCCGAATCCCAAGGCATCTTTCCCAAAATACCCAGAAAGGAATAATTTGTCTTTTGGGCTAAGAGTATAGTTAAGTTTAAGGTTTAAATCTCCAAAATAGGCTGTAACATCGCTGAGTTGAGAAGATAGGGGAAAGAAAACATCAAAATAACTTCTACGCCCAGAGATGAGGAATGACGATTTGTCTTTAACGATTGGCGCCTCAATGGTAAGGCGCGAAGAAAGGATACCGATTCCACCTGTAACACCCAGTTTTTTGGTGTTACCATCTTTCATGTGTACGTCTAAAACGCTGGCCAGACGGCCGCCATATTGAGCCGGAATTCCCCCTTTATAAATCTCAAAATCCTTCACAGCATCGCCATTAAAAGTGGAGAAGAAGCCCAAAACATGTGATGGATTGTATACTACTGCCTCATCTAGCAGTACGAGGTTGTGGTCTATGTTACCACCACGAACGATAAAATTTGTGCTACCATCGCCTGCCGCTTGTACACCGGGAAGGAGTTGGATTGCTTTGATAATATCTACTTCACCTAATAAAATTGGAATTTGTTTCACCTGTTTGGCATCCAATTTTACAACGCTCATTTTGTTTTGGGTAACATTATCGGCGTTAATTTTGTTGGTTTTAACGAGTACTTCTTTCAATTCTTTCTTTGATTCTACCAATTCAATATTGAAACGTTGGTCGTTTTCGAGGTTGATTTGTTTTTTCTGTGTTTGGTAGCCTACATAGGAAAATTCAATTTCGTATGTTCCCGCAGGCAAAGACAGGGAGTAAAATCCATAGGCATTTGTAGTGGCACCTACTTTAAGGGCGGGCACAGAAATAGTGGCGCCAATTAGTTCCTCGCCATTTTTTGCATCGGTGATATTGCCACTGATGCTGTGTTTTTTGTTTTGTGCGAAGGCAGATAAGGAAAGCCCAAGGAGGGCAAAAAGGACAATGTTTTTCAAGTTATTGAAATTAGGTGTAGAAATTTGTGCAAAAGTAGGCTCATTAAAACCACATACAAGCTATAATAGCTATAATGCCAAAATTGTTTGATAAAGTGCTGAAATTTGAAGTTAAATGCCCAAAAAGGATTAATTTCTGGTTTTAAGTAAGGCGCTGTTTTTAACACCAAACGAAAAATAGATAATTAGGCCAAATACAAGCCATATGCTAAAGCCAATCCAATTTGACAGTCCTAGTTCTGTCATTAAGTAAAAATTGCTTAAAAGGCCAATAACGGGTATTAAAGAGTAGTTTCTCAAATAAGAAAATACTGCCATAAAAAAAGATAATATTAGGAATGCGAGTAAAGGCATTTGGTGCCAAAAATTTTTAAAACAAAAGAACTCTACAAACGCATTTTGGTTCAGCAAAAACACTGTTGTTAAGGCCAATATGAATAATGCAGGAACATAGTATTTGCCGTTTATATATGGAACTTTAAATCCGGTATGGTATTCACTTTTATGGCTTTCCATTTTTATTACTCCTGCATTCACCAAAACAAAGGCAAAAAGAGTTCCAATGCTTGAAAGGTCGGTAACTTCTTTGAGGTTCATAAAAAGGGCGGGGATAGCCACTAATATTCCAGTAATAATTGTGGCGAACCAAGGGGTTTTGTATTTTGGGTGAATTTCGCTGAATCTTTTTGGCAAAAGGCCATCTCTGCTCATGCTCATCCAAATGCGAGGTTGACCA
>CANFSD010000066.1 GCA_947449515.1 Bacteroidota bacterium | reverse complement strand
TTACACTCACATTGGTATTAAATAAATACACCAAGGTTACTACTAAAGAAAGGCCTAGGTAAATATAAACCACTTTCTTTCTGCTTTTCAAAAGCTGACTCAACAAACCGCTGCCAATATCTCCAGCAGATAAACCCAGGTAGGCAAACATTACACTGTCTGCAATATCTATTTTCTCTAACAAACCATGCGCTTCGGCAAACCTGTTAGAGAGGTTCACCAATACCCCTACAGCAAACCAAATGGGTAAGCCAATTAAGATACAAGCAAAATATTTTATGAATAAATCTGAACGTTGGAAAAGGGAGAAAAAATTACCCCTTTTTATTTCATTGTTTTGAACCAAATTTTTAAACATGCCACTTTCATAAGCACCGGCTCTGGTTAACAATAACAACAATCCTAAACCTCCTCCTACTAAATAAGTTGTGTGCCAAGCAAAATGCTTTCCAATCATACCCGCAAAAACAGCACCCAAGGCCCCAAAGGCCACAATGATCATAGTGCCATAACCCCGGTTTTCTTTCGACATGTTTTCTGCTACCAAGGTAATACCCGCACCCAGCTCACCAGCCAAACCTATTCCTGCAATAAATCGCATCACAGCATATTGGTTGATATCTGTTACAAAGGCATTTCCTATATTGGCCAATGAATACATAAAAATAGAGCCAAACAAAACGGAAACACGTCCTTTTTTATCGCCCATTATTCCCCAGAGTAAACCACCTAGTAACATGCCCGTCATTTGCACATTAAACAAAAATATTTCATTTGTTTTAAGTGCATCACCAACAAACCCTAAGGCTTGGAGACTTTGGTTTTTCACCACATTAAATACAATGAGATCGTATATATCAACAAAATAGCCCAAAGCGGCCACAATGATGAGGAGGTTAACATTTCTATTTTGTTTCATAATTGCCATTAAACAATAGCAAAATAAGAAAAGCACATGGAAATGAAAACAGAATTAATTTTAAAATGAAATTTTACAGAGAAAGGTACGACAAAAAGCTTGTCAAATACTGCGCATCTATGGCATCAAAATGATTGAAAAATTGGCTGTCTACATCAAGTACCGCCACCAATTCTTTTTGTGCCGACCAAACTGGCAATACAATTTCCGAATTGGATGCACTGCTGCAGGCTATATGTCCCGGAAATTGATGTACATCGGGCACAATGATAACTGATTTACTTTCCCATGCCTTTCCACAAACCCCTTTCCCAAAAGGAATACGGGTACAGGCAACAGGACCTTGAAAAGGACCTAAAACCAACTCCTTGCCCTTTACAAAATAAAAGCCAACCCACCACCATTGAAAGGTCTCTTTTAAGACCGCACAAAAGTTGGCAAGGTTGGCTATTTTATCCTCTTCTCCTTGTAAAAGGGCATGCAACTGGGGTTGCACTTGGAGGTACAATTCTTCTTTGCTAAGAGATTTATCTAAATCTAAAAGCTCCAAAACTACTTATTTTGCTGGTGCAGCAGCTGGAGCAGCAGCAGCAGAATCTGCAACAACAGGAGCTGCTTCTGCTTTTACATTTGCTCTGTTTACCGAATAATCTGCTTTATCAGACTTATATTGTTCGTTTGTTTCTAATGTTTTTTGCGCTTCTTCTGTTCCGTAATGACAGGCACTTAATGAGGCTAGGACAGCAAAAGCAACTAAGATCTTTTTCATTTTTGTATTATTTTGAATGTTCAACAATTCTATTCAATGCTGCGAATATAAAAATTTGTACGAGTTTATTTTAATTCGAACTCAGAAGCTCCAATTTTAAACCCTTCGCAATAGAGTTCGGCTTTGTAATTTCCTTTAACAAATTCGCTGCCTTTATCCCAATAAATGCTTATTTGTTGCGCTTCTTGGTTATAATCAATTACTTTTTTGGTACTGTACAACGATTCTTCATTTTGGTATTTAAAGGTACCAGAACCGGCAATTTGATTGTATACAGTGGCTCCATCTGGCCCAACCACTTTGAGGTAAATGTCTTTAGGACCTTTTTCTGTCACATAATTTTCATTCAAAGAAAAAGTGATTTTCAATTGGTTCATTTGGCTAACACGGATGGTTTCCTTTTCTTTTCCGTTGGTTCTTAATTTTACCCCGGTGATAAACACATTTTGCGTTGTTAATTTTGCCCCAATAGCTACTTTATTGCTCAAACGCGTAATGTCCATGTTAAGGTCTTCATTTTTACGCTTTTGCCTGGTAATATCTGTTTTGAGTGTTCTGTTTTCTGAATTAAGGGATACTATTACCGTATTTAAGGAATCTATTTGACCAATATACTTACGCTTGTAGTAACGCAATAAATCCAGTTCATCATTTGCCTTTGCCAACTCTTCACGGGTTAATTTTCCTTTACGCAGCAAGTTTTCAATGCGCTCTGCAAATTGTTGAAGGGAATCGTTTTTATCTCTTAAGAATTGATCAAGCTGCGTGTTTTTACCTTTGTATTCGGTAAGCTCCATATCCGTTTCTTTCAAAATATTTTCGAGGGCAACTTTAGTAGAATCTGTTTGAAACAGCTCCACTTCCTTCACGGCCAATTTCTTATCAGTTTTAAAATAGGTATAGGTAAAGAAACTCAATAACAAGATGAGTAAAATATTCAATACCGATTGAAATATAATAATTAAACGATAGCGTTTGAGCTTTTGTTGGTCATTTTGCATAGGGCAAAAATACATTTAGATTCTATTTACCAAAGTACCCTTTTTCCACCAATGTGAGATTTGGAACTATTTTTTCGTCTGAATTATTAATATTGTGGGAAAATTAAGGCATTTTGAAAATCACTACCACACCCATAGAAGGACTATTAGTAATTGAACCTCAAATATTTAACGACCCAAGAGGGTATTTTTTTGAAAGTTACAACGAAGAAAAATTCCATGCCGCCGGAATTGACGCCAAATTTGTACAAGACAACCAATCCTTGTCGCAAAAAGGCGCCCTTAGGGGTTTACATTTTCAAGCACCACCTTTTGAACAAGGCAAATTGGTAAGGGTTGTTCAAGGTGCGGTAAACGACGTAGTAGTTGATATACGTAAGAGCTCCCCTACTTATGGACAACATTTTTCCGTTGAACTTTCTGCCCAAAATCAATTGATGTTTTGGATTCCACCTGGCTTTGCACATGGGTTTGAAACCTTATTGGATCAGACCATTTTCTTATATAAATGTACCAATGTGTATAACAAAGGTGCCGAGGGTGGTCTTTTATGGAACGATCCCAGCCTTGGCATCCAATGGCAAACCGAAACGCCACTTGTTTCGGATAAAGATATTTTATTACCTTCCCTGAGCAATTTTACAAGTCCATTTTAAGACCTATGTCGGAACAAACTCCCATCGATGAAAGTGTTGTATCACTCATCAACCAATTAAAAGAAAAATACGAGGTAAATAGCCAAGATTTCAAGGCCTACCTCGAAGGCTTGGTTTACCAAGAATATACGAGTTACTGGGATTATATTATGGTGGATACGCTTTTGAGTTTACAAAAGCCTAAAACCAATATTCCAGACGAAGAAATTTTTATTATGTACCACCAAATTACAGAATTGTATTTCAAACTTTCTTTGCATGAATACAAACAATTGGCGGAACGTAAAAACAGTTTAGATGCAAAATTCTTTGCCCAACGCTTAAAAAGAATCAATGCGTATTTTACCAACCTTACCCATTCATTTGATATTATGGTGGAAGGCATGGAAAAAGAGCAATTCTTAAAATTTAGAATGAGCCTATTGCCTGCGAGTGGCTTTCAATCTGCGCAATACAGAATGATTGAAATTTGCTCTGCCGAATTTATCCGTTTGGTGAACAAAGACCACCGAGATAAGTTTGATACCAGTAGTGATATTGCAGCTATGTTTGAATTTATTTATTGGAAACATGGTGCAACAGAAGTAGGTACAGGAAAGAAAACACTTACCCTTACGCAATTTGAAAACAAATATGCCGATGATTTAATTCGTTTGGCCAACGCAAGCAAAGGCACCAATTTATCTGCTTTATACCAATCACTTTCTATAGAAGAGCAAGCCGATCCTGAATTGATAGCGCAATTAAAAAAACTGGATCAAAATGTAAACGTAAATTGGCCTTTGGTTCATTACAAATCTGCCGTAAAATATTTACAAAAGCCAAATGCCGACGTAGTTGCAACAGGCGGTACCAACTGGCAGAAATACCTGCCTCCGCGTTTCCAAGTAAGGGTTTTCTTTCCTCAACTTTGGAGCGAAGCCGAAATTGCTGAATGGGGCAAAAGCGCGTTCGAATAATAATTCCTTTTAAACTTCCGTTTTAATAAAATGAGAGCTGTTTTATTGTTTTTATTAATGGGCATTTTCATCAATGTCAATGCGCAAAATCTTGCAGAAAAATCTATTGAGGTTGGGCAGTTTTTATACATCAATCCCTGTAATAAAAACCAAAAAGAATTTATTTCAATGGATGTGTATGCCCGAACCAAACCATATAACAAGAAACTCATAGACACCACCACTGGCGATGGTCTTTTAGATGAATTTTTTAAGGATAAAAGCATTGATGCAAAACGCCTCCCATGCAGCATGGGTGGTCATAAATACAGAATTGCGGCCTTACATCAATTCAATGAGGGAGGACAAAATAAAAGGGTAATACTTTTATATACAGCCTACCCGCTCACCCTTATTTGGGTTGAACTCGACAAGGCACTAGAATTGGGTGAGATAAAATTTGATTGATTAAAACAGGTTTTTCTTTCTAAAGAAAAACACCCCTAAGACCGATAACAAAACGGCAATCATAGTAACGATCCAAAAAGCATGTGAATTTTCTTGGAAAGGCAATGGCACGTTCATTCCATAGATACTCGCCACCAAAATAGGTAAGCTCAAGATAATGGTTACGGTAGTTAAATAACGAATGGTGATATTCAAATTATTTGAAATAATACTTGAATGCGCCCCCATCATGTTACCAAGGATATTGCTGTAAATCTTTGCCATTTCTATGGCTTGGCGAATTTCAATATTTACATCCTCTATTAATTCGTATTCACTTTCCTTGATTCCTTCAGAAAGATTATTGCGTTGTAAACGCTGCATCATCAGTTCGTTGGACTTGAGGGAAGTACTAAAAAACACCAAACTCTTTTCAAGGCGCAACAAATCAATTAGCTCTCTATTGCGGGTACTGCGGTGCAGCATTTGCTCAATATCTCCTGCCCTGTTATTAATATCTTTCAAGTATTTTAAATACAACAAAGAGGTACGGTAAAACACCTGCATAACAAAGCGCTCGCGCAAGAAAGTTAAGAAGCCTTTTACCTTACCTTCTTTAAACAATTCCAATACATCAACGGGCTTGCTGCAAATGGTTACTATTAAATCGCGCTTGAGCAAAATACCCAATGCCACCGTAGAATAAGGCAAATCAGAATCTACTTCATTCAGACAGGGAACACGACAAACAATTAAGAGAGAATTTTTATGGGCCTCAACACGGGCATTTTCATCTGGATCCAAAGGGTCGCTGAGCACTTCTGGTGGCACCAGCAATTTATTAGAAAGCATGTCAATCTCATTGGCACTTGGGCTTACCACATTGATCCAACAATCTTTCTCAATGCCCTCTAATTCGAGCAATTTATTGTAGCCGCTTTTAAAATACTGGATCATACGAGAAAGGCTTTAAAATTGAAATGCAAAGCAAGGTCTAAGTAAGCAATTAAACAAGCAAAGAAATTATTAATTCCGAACCAAGTCACCCCGCAAATACATTTCACATTTTCTTTCTTAGTTTCTTTTGCCTTCTTTTGTTGTGTGAAGGTAACAGTTTATACAGATGGTTCGGCCCGTGGCAACCCTGGTCGTGGAGGCTATGGCATCGTAATGGCAAGTGGTTCGCACCGAAAAGAAATGAGCGCTGGCTACCGCCTTACCACCAATAACCGTATGGAACTTTTAGCTGTTATTGTTGCCATTGAAAGCATGAAAATGCCCAATCTTCACATCACTATTTATACAGACAGTAAATATGTTTGCGAATCGGTAGAGAAAAAATGGGTGTTTGGCTGGGCTAAAAAAGGCTTCAAAGACAAAAAAAATCCAGATCTATGGAAAAGATTTTTGGCCCTTTACCCCTTACACCAAATAGAATTTAAATGGATCAAAGGTCATGCCGGCCATGCCATGAACGAGCGTTGCGACCAGTTGGCAACAGCTGCGGCAGATGGAAAAGATTTGTTGGTAGACGATTTTTACGAACGCGAACAGGTAGTTAATAATTTGCTCAATCAAAATTAAGCAAGGCTTTACTTGACAAGCTCTTGGCAATGCGCTACCTTCGAGTAGGCTTAACCCCTACCAACCATGTTGAAAATACTGGTTCCTACTGACTATTCGCCAGAAGCAAAAAATGCCTGCTTGTATGCCTATCATTTTGCAAAATACACCAACAGCAGCATCATACTTTACCACGCTATTCCTGTTATACCACCCAGCGCAGCATTCCCTGTTCCAATAGAAAATTACTACCTCAGTGATCAGGAAGAAATTTTATTACTAGAAGAAGCTTTTCATCATCTGCTCTTGCTGCATCAATTAGATCCAACAGCGGTAAAAATTCAAGGCGCAGTAAGTATTGAAAACAGCATCAGTACAGGTATAAAAAATGCTTACGATGAAAAGGGTTGCGACCTTGTAATTATGGGTACGCATGGGGCCAGCGGCCTTAGCAAAATATTTCTAGGAAGCAATACCACACAACTCATTGCAGATACTTTGGTGCCCGTAATCGCTATTCCTAAAACGTATCGGTTCGAACCAATTTACCATCTTTTATACGCTTCTGATTTAGAAAATTTAAAAGAAGAATTGGCCGTATTAATTCCATTTGCAGAGGTATTTCATGCAGCATTGGAATTGGTGTATTTTGATTATGCGGGACCAAACAGCGAGCACCTTATTTTAGAAGCGCAAAAGTTTATTCACCAACAAGCGTATCCAAATATCAAGCTCAGCATTAAGAAAGGCAGCATCCATTTGAGCTTACCAGAAAACCTCAAACGCCAGCTCAACCCCAGCAATACGCAGATGTTGGTGCTTTATAGGGCAGCGCATACTTGGATGGAAAACTTATTGCTTGGCAGTAACGCTCAAAAAATGTTGCTCGACCCAGGCATGCCTATTTTGGTATTGCATAAAAATTAAGGCGCATTGCTGCCTCCAATTTATCTGCAGCAAAAAGCTATATTTGCCCTAAATAAAAAAGGGTGATTAAAAAGGTATTGGTAATTCGTTTTAGTTCTATTGGCGATATTGTATTAACTACGCCTGTGTTGCGCTGTTTAAAAAAACAAATGCCTGGTATTGAAATTCATTACCTCAGTAAAAGTAATTACCAAGTTGTTTTAGAAAACAATCCTTACATTGATAAAATCCATTACCTAGACCAACACCCAATCTTTAAAGCAGCGGCACTAAAAAACGAAAATTACGACCTAGTAATTGACCTACACCATAACCTCCGAACTACCTTATTTAAAGCAGTTTTGGGCATTAAGGCTTATTCCTTTAACAAGCTCAATTGGCAGAAATTTTTGGCCGTATTTTTTAAAATAAAACAACTTCCAAACATTCATATTGTTGACCGCTACTTGGCAACATTAAACTCCTTACTTGTTACTAATGATGGCTTGGGTTTAGATTATTTTATACCAGAAAAGGATGCCCATTTTCCTGATGCACATCAAAACTTAGCGCAAGAAAAATATGTAGCTTGGGCAATAGGTGGGCAGCATTTCACCAAACGATTGCCCGCCAAAAAGGTAATTGAATTAGCCGCAGGAGTGAAAGATAAAATTGTATTATTGGGAGGAAAAGAAGACCAAGAAGCTGCGCAAAAAATAGCCAATTCTTTGGGCTCAAAATGTATCAATTTGGTTGGGCTACTCAATTTAAATGAATCAGCCTTTGTGGTTCAAAATGCGCAAGAATTGTACACCAAT
>CANFSD010000065.1 GCA_947449515.1 Bacteroidota bacterium | reverse complement strand
CCACGGTAACTTGCATTGGTAGTTGGATATACAGTAAAGCTATCTGTTGTGTATGTTGAAACACCATTTTCTAACCAATCATATAAATGAGAAATATTATAAATCTCCAATAAACCAAAAATATTTGAATGACATGGGTCTTTAACAAGTGTATCACTGTCAGTATTGGCAGCCCATTTGTCTGCTTCTGGACAATTATTTGCCAACATGAAAATATAATCGTTTGGCGTTAAAGTAGGTTCGCCTGGCGCAAAATTTGAATAAGTGAGTGTATCACAATTCATCCATTTGTAATATCCGGCAGGACTGTTATATAATCCTAACCAAGCATTGCTGTCAACAATTGTAGCTATGAAATTTTGTTCTATGGTATCGTTAATACTTGCTAAGTGGCCACCAGCTGCTAATGCGTTTTGAGCTGCAATACTCCAACTGCTATGCACATCTGCTAAATAATAATGATGACCTCTGAATTCTCCTTTATAGGTATAACCAGGAATGGCTTGTGCAGGCGCATAAACAACTGATGCCGGCGCGCCAAATGGACTGCAATCATTATTGAAGTTTGCTTTAATTGTCAATGGACTGCCATAACATACAGCAGTATCTGCAGAAGGAACTATGCTAACCCTATTGAAAGAAACAAAAACACTGTCGGAGCCATAACAGCCATAATTGCTATAAACATAACCGGTATACCAACCCTCATTGTAAAAGGTTCCTCTTTGTGTTAAATCACCATTGCTCCAGCTGTATTTATCAAAGTTGTTTGGTAAGGTATAAAAATCTGAATAGCTAAGGCAATTTCTCAAAGTATCATATCCCAATAAATCTCCTGGTACCTGACCAGTATAAGTGCTAATGGTTACGGTATCCCAGCAGTATCCAGTAGCAACAGGAACTCTTACCCAATAAATGGTGCTTGGGTCGGTAGGTGTAACAACAATATTTCTATCGGAATCTCCGGTAGACCATAGCAAGTTTGCTGGGCGACGAATTTCAATTTTTATATTATCCAAAGACCAGCTTTCAACGCATTTTGTGGTATTGTCGGCCGTATCAATTAAATCACCAACCCATGATAAATCTAAATTGGTTGAATTATGTTTAAACCTTTTTGAAATTACATATTTGGTGGTGATACCATTGTTGTCGCATCTTTTTGGCAAACCGGTAATGGCTGCATCTGTTGTAGCTGGGTATGATCCAGGAAGGCCTGTACTAGAATAAGATTGGGTACAACTAGGGTTATTAGAAAATGTAGCATTTAAAATATTGCTATTTCCATTTTTGAAACGGAAAGCATCTTTTCCAATGATAGAACAATCTCCATCCCAGGTATCGTGAATATATAAATCAAAAGTTACAATAACAGAGTCATGCGAAGGTAAACCCATGTAGTTGTAGGTAATAGAATCGTTGGCAAATGGGCCTAATACTTTACTTCCATTAAAGTTTAAAGTATTTAAACTGTTCCATCCTCCAAATGGAGCTGATTGGAAATTTTGGGTGTAATCTGTTTGGAAGGCATATGGAGGCATTGGACCACGTATGGTAACTGGCGATCCCAAACAAACTGCTGTATCAGGTGTAATAATATTGGTATTGAAAATAACAACATAAACACTGTCGGTACCAATACAGCCCTCTGGTGTTGTTACAGTACAACTGTACCATCTATTGGCATTTGTTGAGCTAACAAAAATATGGTCATTGGAGCTTCCAGTACTCCATTTGTATTTTTGCATGCCAAGCGCAGCCTGCAATGTCAAGAAACTTGATTTACATTCTGTCAAGGTATCTGCAGGAAACAAGGTATTTGGATCAATTACATTTAAGTTGATTGATGCAAAACAATTGGCACCATTTTGGGTGATTTGAACAAAATAATTGTTTGGAGCACTTGGTGTAACTATTGTACTTGCTGTGGTATCTCCGTTACTCCATTTGTATGAAATATTGGTAGAAGCATCAAATTCAACTAAACCATAAATGGCCGCTTCACATGGATCACTACTGCTTGCTGTTTCGTCAATATTTTTCCATTCTCTAGGATTGGTGCAAGTGTTTGATCTCGAGTAAACATAGTTTTCTAAAGCCCCATTTAAAGGTGCACCAAGCGCTTTAGCCCAATTGAAATAATTTAACGAATCACAATTAAGCCAACGGAATGGGGCGCCAGTGCCAGATCTATATAATCCAGTCCATAAACTAAAACCATCTAAACTAGCTTCATTGGAAATGAAATCTTGTTCTGCTTGGTCATTAATTACAGCAAGGTAGGCACCTGCTTGGTTTGCTGCAGTCATGGCATCAGTCCAATTGCTTGGATTGGTCATTCTGTAATAGTGATGGCCATTGTATGAATTCACATAGGTAAATGCAGCACCAATGTTTTCACCAGGGAAAAGCGGGGCTCTTTTTACAGGCGCTCCAAGTGGTGAACAATCAAACCTAGGCAATGCATCTAGTTGGTATGGCGTATTTACACAAACACTGGTGTCTTTTTGAACCAAGCGACCTACTCCAAAATTCACGTAAATACTGTCAAAAGTGCTACATAAGGCAGCATTGGTTACGGTACAGAAATACCAACCTGCTTTCGTTATTTTGGTATCAGGTGTAATATCACCATTACTCCAAGCATAGCTGGCATACCCTCCTGGTGCAACAAGGTAGGCAGTATCTATGTTGCAATTACTTGTTGTATCAGGTCCTAAATCAAAAGTTAATGGAAGGCCTAAGGTGCAGGTCCCATCAGTAATGGATAGTGTTTGGTTGGTAGTTACGTTCTTAAGAATTACAGGTGAAGTAATATTGTCTTGAAAGTAAACCTCAATTTGATCAATGGTAGAAACAGTTCCTAAACCAAAGTGAACCTTCTCGCTTTTGCCGGTAGTAGTAGAGGTAATTCCTTGCGAATTGTACATCTTAGTTTGGGTAAGTGAACCTGTTTTTACAACTATCCTAGCGCCAATTGGATCGGCCTGACCGTTACATGAAAGCAATTTGATATTGATGTAGTTATTGCTGTTAAAGTTGTTTTTATACAACTGCGCACCATATTGTGCTCCAGTATTGCCTGTTCCAGGCTTAAATACATCTAAAGCGCCATCATTGTCAAAATCGAAAATGAAATATTTAGCTGAACTATCTGTTCTTGTTAAGGCTAAAGGCAAGGTAGTTCCTCTGATACTGGTGAAATTATTTGTGCCATCATTTTTTTGTACTGAAGGAAATGAATTGGTTTGGGTGTTTCTGTTTATTTCCCAAATCACATCATTGTCACCGTCATTATCAATATCAAAAACATGTGAATTGTAATAATCTGCGCCAACCGCATTAATGGTTGAAATGCTGGAAAGTGTAAAAGTTCCATCACCTGCATTGTTAAGAAATACCTTGGTTCCGCTATTTGTAGGACCTGGATTTACCACCTCTTTAGTTCCCAAAAGGATATCCATGAAACCATCATTGTTAAAATCTGTAATATTGGCAAAGCCAACAGGACTATTATTTCCTAAACCTGTTACAGGTATAATGGTAAAACTTCCTCCACTATTGTCAAACAATTCAATTTGGCAAGCATTGCTAATATTATCAACTTTTATAACAAGTAAATCCTCGTCTTGGTCGTTGTCGTAGTTAATTACAGCCACATAAGGCACATAGGTATTCGCAAAGCCTGTTAATAAATCTGCAGGAGGAGCAAAAACGCCCAAAGTATTTTTCAATAAACTTACCGCATATTTTGTTCCATCGAAGGAGGTGTAGATAATGTCATTGTCCTTATCTCCATCATAATCTGAAATAACCACCAATGGATCGCGCGTTAGGTTTGCAGCTACAATGTTTGGATTTACAGGTAAGCCCACAGTGGCTGTTACCTCAGTAAATCCAGTTCCACAATTGTTTTTGAATAAGCGGATATAGCCATTTGATGAGGATTTCATTACCAACAAATCTTGGAATCCATCATTGTCGTAGTCGAATGAGATAACGCCCTCTTGGCCATCTCCAGCTCCAGCAATTACTGGAAACCCAAGAAATTTGGTTACATTAGAGAAAACACCGTTTAAGTTTCGGTAAATCTCAATGTTTCCGTATAAACCAGTTTGGTATACCACGTCTTCAAAACCATCATTGTTATAGTCAATGATGTCAAGGATCATACTTTCACCACCAGGCAATTTAGCCGTGGTAATGACGTTATTGAAGGGCTGAGAAAAGGCTGAAAAATTTGCGAGAAACAAACCTGCAAATAGTAATTTTTTCAACATGCGATTAAATTTAAAATTATTTCTTCTGAAAATACAGGCACAAATTACGTCATTGTGCCTTATAATCATAGGATTTAGTAAATATTAAGATTCACAAAAGGGCTAAATTAACCCAATTTTTTAGACAAGGATTTGGAATTGCCTGTAAATTACCTTGTTTGCTTGTGAATGAAAATGTCTGTAGACTAAGAATTAATGAGCGTTTTGGAGGATTTTACACAACTCATTTATTTGCCAATCTTCTTGGTTTAAATGAAATACAAACCTTACCAAATTTTTACCCATACTCACAGCCTTTATCCCATGTTTTTGAAGGTAATGGATAAATTGTTCGGCAGGGTAATTTGCATTAATTTTAAAAATAACAATATTGGTTTCAACTGGATAGCAATTTTCGACCCAATTTTGTGCTAACAAAACGGATTCAACCTGCTTGGCTTTTTGGTGGTCTAAGGCCAATCTTTCAACATTGTTTTGCATGGCATAAAGTCCTGCAGCTGCAAGCATACCCGCTTGTCGCATGCCTCCTCCTAAAACTTTTCTAATTCGCTTTGCTTTGTGAATATGTTGTTTCGAACCTAAAAGCAATGACCCAACTGGCGCACCCAATCCTTTGCTCAAACAAATAGAAATGGTATCGAATAATTGTCCATATTGCTGCGCATGTTGATTTTTGGCAATAAGTGCGTTAAATAAACGGGCTCCATCTAAATGGAAACCCATTTGATTGTTGGTGCAAATTTCCTTTATTTTCACCAATTCTTCCCAATCCCAGCAGGCCCCGCCTCCTTTATTTACAGTGTTTTCAATACAAACCAATTTGCTATGGGGGAAGTGGATGTCTTCTTTATTTATTTGTTCTGCAACATCATGGGCTGTAAAAAGACCTCTATCTCCTTTTAATAATCTTACGGAAGCGCCACTGTTAAAGGCAATTCCTCCACCTTCGTATAAATAAACATGTGATAACTCATGGCAAATAACTTCATCTGCAGGCTGGGTATGGAGCTTAATAGCTATTTGGTTGGTTTGTGTGCCACTGCTGCAAAAGAGCGCGGCCTCCATGCCAAATAAATCTGCGGTATAATCTTGCAAAGCATTGATAGAAGGGTCTTCGCCAAATACATCGTCGCCCAATGGGGCCATCATCATTGCTTCCTTCATTCCAGCTGTTGGAAGTGTAACCGTATCGCTGCGTAAGTCTAAATTAAGTGAGTCCATGCTATGTTTTGAAAAACAAATGTAAATATTTGTGCCAAGAAAATTGTTCCCAAAACCAGAAAAGGCAAATCAATTATTTGAACTTTTTTATCGTTATTCGTAACATATTTCAATTATGTACGCAACGCTTTCCGATTTATTGTTTGATTTGTTTGGATTTCAAACACGACTACCCATTCAGATGTTTGGTTTAGTTATGGCGCTCTCTTTTGTAGGCGCTTATATTGTAACGCAATCAGAACTAAAACGCAAACAAGCCAATGGGCTTTTGTTTCCCATTAAAATTCAGAAAAAAATTAATGAACCTATTGCCAATATAGACTACATAACCACAATAATAATTGGCGCTTTCATTGGATTTAAACTCCTTGAAATGTTATTGGATTATGATGCTTTAGTTGATAACCCGCAGAAATTTATTTTAAGTGCAAAAGGGAGTTGGTTCGGCGCATTAATTGGTGGCGCCTATTCCTATTACCAAAAGAAAAAAGAAGCAGATGCCTTAAAAGGAAAAAATCCTGAGACCAAAGAAATTATTGTACAACCATTTGAATTAATGGGAAACATTGTTGCCATTGCAGCAATTGGCGGTTTACTTGGGGCAAAAATATTTCATAATTTAGAGAATATTGATCAATTAATGGCCGATCCAATTGGTTCTTTGCTTTCTTTTAGCGGATTAACTTTTTATGGCGGATTAATAGTAGCAGCCATTGGCATTTTATATTACACGGGTAAAAAAGGAATTCCAGCCTGGCATATGTGTGATGCTGCCGCTGCAGGTTTAATGTTATCCTATGGCACAGGTCGTTTGGGTTGTCACTTAAGCGGTGATGGCGATTGGGGAATAGACAACCTGGCCACTAAACCAGATTGGTTGAGCTTTTTGCCAGATTGGGCATGGGCATACAGATACCCACACAATGTTTTAAGTGAAGGAATTCCAATTCCAGGTTGTGAGGGCGCGCATTGTTTTCAACTGGTAAATCCGGTTTTCCCAACTGCCTTATATGAAGCGGTGGTATGCATTGCTTTGTTTGCTTTTTTATGGTCGATCCGAAAAAGATTTACCATACCTGGTACCTTCTTTTTGTTTTATTTGTTGTTAAACGGAATAGAGCGTTTTCTTATTGAAAAAATCAGAGTGAATACCACCTATTCTATTTTCAATGCCCATATTACACAAGCAGAAATTATTTCCTTTACCTTTATTTTGGGGGCAATTATTGGACTGTTTCTTTTAATTAGTAAGCATAAAAAAAGTTTGGCATAATTTTAGTCCTCTCAGAATTAATTAAAGCAAAAACATGCGCAGCCGTAATTTTTTATTTGTATTCTTTTTTCTTTGTGTTCAATTCCCAAAGATAAGCATTGCGCAAGTTGTTCCAGACTCTGTAGATTTTGAGTTTACACTTCCAGATTTTATTGTTGAGGCGCAAAAGGACTCAAATTATATCAAGAAATACAATCGCTTGGTGTACAATGTTAGAAAGGTTTTGCCTTACGCAAAAATGGCCAGTTTTCGTTTTCAACTAATGGAACAAAACCTTCAAGTTTTACCTACTGAAAGAGCTAGGAAAGAATACCTAAAAAGAACTGAAAAAGCTATTAAGGCGCAGTTTATGGACGATCTTAAAAACCTTACAAGAAGCCAAGGCAAAATACTGATCAAATTAATTTACCGCGAAACGGGTAAAACTTCTTACGATTTATTACAAACCTATCGTGGCGATTTAACTGCCATTTATTGGCAAGGTATGGCAAAGGTTTTTGATGCCAATTTAAAAGAAGAATATGATCCAATTGAGGATTGGCAAATAGAACAAATCATCAAGCAACTTGGCTTTAACTAAGCTTTGGTTCGAACCGAAACCAAGAATTATTGGGTAAAATAAAAAAAAATGGCTGCGCTTTTTTTTAGACTCTAGGGCTTTTTTAGCCGATCCTATTCACAGGATGTTGATAGTTAACAAACATTAAAAAAATGTGGTGGAATAATTTTGTTGACTATGGTGGAGTTTGAAAACACTTGGGTGTTGTTAATTTTTGTTTTGCTTGTCTTGAGCTTATTGGCTCAATTGTTTTATTATTTAGGGGTGTTTTCACGCCTGGCATTTTATAAAAATATTTCAGGTAATTATGCAGACAATTTACCTCCGGTGTCTGTTATCATTGCTGCTCGTAATGAATACAAAAACTTAGAAAAGAATTTGAAACTTGTTTTAGAACAAGATTATCCTTCTTTTGAAGTAATTGTAATTAACGATTGTAGCTGGGACGATAGCCAGAAGTTACTTGAATATTACCAGGAGCAATATGCACATTTAAAAATTTGCACTTTAATAGAACAAGAAAAATACCCAACAGGAAAAAAGTTTGCTTTAACCATTGGTATAAAAGCAGCCCAATTTCAAGAAATGGTATTTACAGATGCAGACTGTGTTCCAACAAGTAACCAATGGTTGCGCCTTATGCAGTCGAAATTTACCCAAGGAAAAGATATTGTTTTGGGGTATTCTCCCTATAAAAAGCAAAGTAGTTT
>CANFSD010000064.1 GCA_947449515.1 Bacteroidota bacterium | reverse complement strand
GCATAACAAAGAAACTGGCCCGCTAATTCCCACCGTCATACCTAACAAGGTTGCAATACCTTTTCCTCCTTTAAAGCCTGCAAAAATTGGAAATACATGCCCAATTACTGCCAATACACCAAAAAGCATTTGGTAACTTTTATAGCTGGCATCTGTATCCAAGATATCATGCTGCAGCATTACCAAACTACTTGCCGCCAATCCTTTTAAAAAGTCTAAAAACAAAACAGTGATTCCTGCTTTTTTCCCTAGAACACGTAGGGTATTGGTTGCACCAGCATTGCCACTTCCATGTTCGCGTACATCAATATTAAAAAACCATTTGCCGATCCAAACCGCCGAAGGTATTGAACCCAATAAATAGGCAGCTACTACTGCCATAGCTAAAAATGTTTGATTCATATTTTATCTTTTTTGTGCACGCACAAATTTATTTCTATCCGAAATATTGGCTTGCCTTATTTTGTAATCTTCTTTCTCTTTCGAAACTTTATCAATATTTGCCTTAATAATTTCATTGAAAAGGATATCTGAACTAATAACCGCCATAACGCCTTTTTGGTATTTAAAGAAATACCATGAGCCTTGTGGTTGTTGGATATAAATTACTAAATCATCGCCCCCTCTTTTTTTGGTGATTTCTATTTTTCCTTTTACCCTTCTTTCAATTAAACTCTTTTCTATACTCCTTAAACCTAGTTCTCCTGTGCTTCCAAAAGAACGTGTAGCTGTATTCCAAACCAAAGTAATATCGGTAAAAAAGAAGGTTTTGAGTAAATCTTCCATGTTCTTACTGCTCAGTTCTTCTTCCATATTATCCCCCATTTTTTTAAGGGTTTTTTCCTCAACCAATTCAGGTAAACTTACTTTAATTACACGGCTGTCAAAAAAGTCTGCAGATGCAGAAGTAGATTGTTCATTTAAAGAATCCACCATCAATTTAATAGCGGCATTTGGCAAAATCATGTCAACCAACATGGTTAGTTTCATGCCAAAAGTGGTATCGGCCAAATTAAAATTGGCAAAGCCCGCACTGTTTATATTAAATCCTTGTGAATTGAATCCAAAATTAAACCTGCCTTCGCCATAAACACTTTTCTTTTGCTCGCTCATGGCCATAAAATTACCCCGTTTGTCGTCGCCAAATACTTTGCCATAACTGCCTAACCTAAACTCATCAAATTTTTCATTGTAGGTAAAGGTCCCCTCACATTTCAATAATTCTTGGTCGCTGGTATTGCGTTTTCTTGAAAACAAAGCCGGATACACATGCGATGAATCACTGCTCACAAAGAATCCATTTGTAAGGGCTTGTCTGTTTAAATTGGTTAATGGCGGTACTAGGTTAATATATACAGAATCTGGGTTAATGGTTGCAGCCGCTCTGAACCAATCTGTTTTAGGTAAAAATTGTTTATGCATTCCTTTGAAAAAACCACTGTATTCCAAATTTTTATTGAAGGAATGTAATATGGTATTTCCCCTGAATCCAATTTTTGGACCAACCATAAAATTAATAGTATCAGGAATTAAGGTTTTGCCTTCTAAGAATTTTTTCTCCACCACATAAATTTGATCCAAGTAAAATTTCTGCGGTTTTTTGTTGTGGTCAAAATAAGTGTATGTTCCCGCTCCTATGCAGTCGGTGCGGCCATTAATTTTAATACCAACTTTTTCAATATCGTGGTATTGGTTCAATGTATCTGCTTTAATTTTGGCATTCACCAACATGTCCATTTCGGCATTTTGTCTAAGAACCGCCTTGCCGCTGTCTGGAAACACCTTGCTATCTGCCACAATAATGAAAGGAATTTTTCCAACTTTCATTACATAATCATTGAGCGTTAAAAATGCCGATCCTGCTGAATATTTGAGCTGATCCTGACTTGGTTTATTGCTAAGCAAATAACTGCCAGCTTCCATATTAGCGGGTTTAACAGGACCGGTAAATTCCAATGTTTTTGGAATCATATCCCATTTCAGTTTTTCAAACGAGCCTGAATAATTGTTGAGCACAAAAGTATTGTTCAAGCCAGGAAAATCTTTGTAAGTAAACTCTGCATATTTTTGTTCCAGGTTTACATAAGCCTTTACTTTACCTGTGGCAAACGCAACTTTGCTGGTATCTTTTGGATCCATTTGTTTAAAAACGGCATCGTCTGAAAGCACTTCTACCGGTTTCAGTTCAAATAAATTGGCTTCCAATTTACCCCCTTCAATGTCCATGTTACCGCGTGCCTTCATGGCTTTTGGTGTTAAAATAATGGTTCCATAAAGTTTAGCACCGTCATAAGCAATTTTCATTGGTTCGCCTTTGTTGGTAATAAACATGGTGTCTTGGTAGGGAATCCAATGGGTAAATACATTGGATGATTTAATTACCGTTGGAAACAATGAGGTTCTATCGTTTTCAAAAACATGACTGTTAGAATTCATAGAATCCAACATAAATTCAAACCTGTGTGACGAGGTTCTAGATGCCAGATAGGTAAGGGTTCCATCGCCCACCAAACCATCATTGCTTAAGCGCAAATCCATTTTGGCGCTTCCTCTGTTATCGTATAAATTATATTTGGTGCTATCCAATGGAATATAAAATCCTAAACTCCTGTCTGGTTGCAAATAAATTGCCTGCCGCATTTCTGGTAAAATACCACCCGAAACAAAATTACCAGCCAAGGCGAGTGTATATAAATTTAAATCGGCCAAACTATCCAAGGTAAAGGGATCTACGTCAAAATAGAATCTATTTCTATCATATGAACCCTTCATGGTTGTTGGGTAATCATAAAAAACTTTTGAACCAACTTCTGAAGTAAAAATTGGATATTTTGGATAGCGCTTTCTTCCAGATTTGTTGTAAGGATAATCTATTTCAAGGTTGCCATAAATATTTTGAATTACACTTTTTACATGCACCATCATCCCAATGGAATCGTCGGCATACAAGAATTTTAATGAATCTACATTGTTCAAACGAATTTTAAATCCGTTGTAATCAAAGGCAAAATTATTTCCATAGAAATCTGCCATACCAGCTCTTAATTTACCGCTAAAATCCATACTCCTATTTTTCTTCAAGGTAACAACTTGCTCCTTTGGAATAATGTATACATTTTGTGAATCGCTAAAGTAAAATTTAGGAACCCCTTGCACTACCAAGTCATAATTAATTAAGCTAATATGTGCATTGGGTATAGAGCTTATGATAGAATTAAAAGAGATGGCATCATAGTCGGTTCGGCCATTGTGTGCATTCACATAATCTATAAGTTTACGTTTCACATACACCATGTTTTTAGGACCATCAAAATTCACATAACCTTTGTCGTTTAGGTCAATCATTTGAATGCGGATATCACTAATATTGCTTCTAAAAGCTGCTGCATAAGACTCTACTCTAAAGCTATTAACCTTATTGTCTTCTGTATATTTCTTTATCCTTTGAAGTGGATTGTAAGCAAGCACACCGCCAATTTTTTCGTAATTGATATCCCTAAAATAATTGATAGATTCAAACTTTGCGGGGGCATCTCCAGACATGTTGTCCAGTTCAATTTTAGGGCTGTTTAAATCCCATTTTATTTCATCAACATAGAACTCTATATTGTGGTAATTGTCCATAAATGGTGCAGATGAAATGCCCATTTTATTGTCACGGTATAAAGAAACCTTGTCTTTATCTATGAGGTAATTAAAAGCCAATTGTGGATGGTAAATAGAATCCTTATCGAGGAAGATGGTTACCTCTGCTTTTTCTACGGATATTTTATTTTCGCGCACAAAAAATTCTGGCGATTGAATGCGCATAAAAGGTTTGTTTTTAAAGCTGAACCAAAGCTCTGCTTTTTGCTCTGAATTACCTTTTCCAATTACCAAGGCACCACGCATTCCAAATCCTCCCTTAAATTTGGCTCGGCCATAACTTGCACCAGTAAACGTAGAAAAATAGCCTTCAAATTGTGGGTAGGTACTTTTATCTCCTTGTGATTTTCCCATTGGACGATCAATAACCCTTCCCAACATTGGTTTTGCTGCTAAATCTAAATTGTAAAAGTTACTCGAATCGGCCACCATTTCGCCATCATTCAAATTAATTTTATAATTTTTTATGAGCGCGTATACTTTGTTAGAATCTAAGCCAACCCTTGTCCAATCTATCCTTCCGCCTTTTCCAATCCATAGGTTCTTACTTGGATAAAATTTACCAGAAGTGTTATATAATTCAAACGTGTCACCAGGGGTATAGCAAACCAAAGTAAGTTTCTTAAATAAAAACAGGGGCTCACCTTCAACAATTAGGTCGGCATCAGCTGTGCTGGTAACCCAAGTGAATCCACCCAATGTAAGCAATTTATTTTCAGCAAAAACATTACTTGAAACCAATAAAAATTTTTGAAAATCATCCTTAGAACGTTTCAGTGCAGCCGATAAAGTTTTGTGCCATCCATCAAATTTGATCAATTGGTTATTGTTTACCAATGCATTGATGGTTTTTAGGTAGCCTTCAAAATCAGGACTAATTTGGCAAGTGGCATTGAGCATCTCATTGCACAAACGGATGATTTGATTTTTTTGTGTATTGTTAAAACGGCCAGCATTGTAATAGCCAGCAAACTCTTCCGCATTATCGCGAATGGCTCTATTGGGCGATGTGCCTACAAAATTTTCAAATTCACCAATAAATACATTTGGATCAAATGAAAAACTATTGGGTCTTTGCGCCTGTAATGGGCCCATCCCAATAATTGCCAATAAAACGAAAGCAAGTATTTTATTCATATTTTACCCTTCCATCAAGTTATTTACTTGAATGAACGGGCAAAATACAAACGAATTATGAAATCAGCAGAATTTTTTGCCCAAGGGTTTTACGCCATCGCTTTCACAATGTCTACAAAACTCCTACTTTGTAGTGCAGCACCTCCAACCAATGCACCGTCAATATCAGGCGCAGCAAATAGTTCAGCCGCATTTTCAGCTTTTACACTGCCACCATATTGGATGGTAATTTCTTGCGCCAACGCATCATTGTATTTTTTGCCAATTAGACTTCTAATAAAGGCATGAATTTCTTGCGCTTGCGCAGTGCTTGCTGTTTTGCCTGTTCCAATTGCCCAAACCGGTTCGTAGGCTACAACTACCTGTTTCATTTGGTCTTCGTTAAGGTGAAACAAACCTTCACTGATTTGTTTTTCTAAAACAGCAAAATGGGTATTGGCTTCTCTTTCTTCTAAGGTTTCACCGCAACAATAAATTGGGTTCAGCCCTGCTGCTAAAACGGCATCCGTTTTTTGTGCCAACCACGCATTGTGTTCGCCAAAATATTGCCTGCGTTCACTATGACCAATAATTACATATTTACAACCTACGCTGTTAATCATATCTGCACTTACTTCACCTGTATAGGCACCACTTTTATGGTTGCTACAATTTTGCGCACCGCTTGCCAAACGTGGGTTGTCGGCAATGAGTTTGCTAACAGCATTCAAATGAATAAAAGGGGGGATGATAACCACTTCGGCACTTCCTTGGTATTCATCTTTTAACATGTTACTTACTTCAGAAACAAGACCCATTCCTTCATCTAAGGTCTTGTTCATTTTCCAATTTCCTGCGATAATTTTCTTTCTCATGGTATTGTATTTTGCTGGCTTAGGATGCATTGTTTTCCCAAGTGCGGTATTTCTTACTTAAATCATAAACATGCTTTAAAATGGCCTTGTCTGCGTCGGTAAAAGGCACATTTCTGCGCTTGTATACAGCTTCTGCTGTTTTATAAAACTTAGGAAGCACAAAAGTTTCTAAACCTTGTGCACCACCCCAACTATAGCTTGGTAAAAAGTTTCTTGGGAATCCTGCACCAAAAATATTGGCACCCACACCCACTACTGTTCCCGTATTAAACATGGTGTTTATACCACATTTGGCATGATCTCCCATCATTAAGCCACAAAAAGTTAAGCCGGTTTTTTCAAATTTTTCTGTTCGGTAATTCCATAATTTAACCTCATCATAGGTGTTTTTAAGGTTAGAATTGTTGGTATCTGCACCCATGTTTACCCATTCGCCTATTACTGCATTGCCTACAAAGCCGTCATGTCCTTTGTTGCTATAAGCATAAAAAATAACGTTGTTTACCTCGCCACCCACCTTGCAATGCGGTCCAACCGTGGTAGGACCATAAATTTTAGCATCCATTTTTAACCCGGCTTCTTCGCATATGGCAAATGGTCCGCGTACTTTGCAGCCTTCCATAATTTCGGCATTTTTGCCAATGTAAATGGGTCCTGTACTGGCGTTTAAAATGGAGAATTGCACTTTGGCACCTTCCTCAATAAAAATTCTTTCTGGATTTATAAATTGGTTGCCTGCAGGAATTGCTTGAGACACGCGGCCTTTTGTAAGAAAATCAAAATCTTGCGCTATGGCCTCCCCGTTTTTAGAAAACAAATCATAGCTGTAGTTTATTTGGAGAATAGAGGTAGACTTTGTTTCAGTGCATTGATAAGCGCTAATGTCTTCAGAGAAATTGGCAAGGTTTGCGGCCTCTACATAAACGGCTACCAAAACATTTCCCCATACCAATGCCTGTTTGGGGGCTTTTAGTTGTGCTATTTCTTCAATTAAAACCTCATTTGGACAAATACTGCCATTAATTAAAATATTGGCCGTTCCTTGGTTTAAGGGGAATTTATCTTGCAAATAATCCGCTGTTTTGTAACCAAAGACACCTTCCTTTAAGTGTTTTTGCCATTTTTCATCAATGGTCATGATGCCAATTCGCATATTGGCTACAGGCCTGGTATAGGTAAATGGCAATAAATTGTTACGCGTAATTTCGGGGTCGAAAAAGAGGTAATGCATGAAGTAGGGATTACTTTGAGCGCACTAAATTACGAGGGATAGGGATAAAAAAAAAGCCCCCGCTGTTTAGCGGAGGCTTTTTGGTATAATTAATCAGCTTTTTTCTGATAACGTCTTTTAAACTTGTCAATACGACCAGCAGTATCCACGAACATGGTTTGTCCAGTGAAAAATGGATGAGATTTGTAAGAAATATCCAATTTAAACAATGGATAATCGTTGCCATCTTCCCATTTGATGGTTTCTTTTGTGTCTACTGTACTCTGACAGATAAACATGTGGTCGTTAGACATGTCTTTGAAAACCACTTTTCTATAGCTTTTTGGGTGGATACCTTCTTTCATCTTCTTATCAAAATTTAGGAGGGCAAAAATATGCAATTTTATTCATAAACAAAATTTATGAACAATTTTTTTTCTTTTGTCCTGTTTCCTTACAAATATAAGGACTTTACTTGTATATCTTTTAATTTGCTTGCGAAACTTATATTTGTAGTGTAATAATTAGGGCCGAACCAAGCCATTGTAATAACTAAAGCGCATGAAAACACAAATTTTAGATCACCAACAGGCACAAAAGATCTTAAAAAGAATGGCTTACCAGATCTATGAAAAGAACTTTGACAAAAAAGAATTGGTCTTTGCTGCCATAAAAGGTCAGGGAATGGAGGTTGCCAAATTGGTTCAAATAGCCCTTCAAGAAATCTCTAAAATAAAAATCACCTTGCTTGAGGTGGAAATAAATAAAAAGGAACCTCAATTCAATGAAGCAAAATTGACCCCAAGCAAGGTAAAGCTTGAAAATAAAACCTTGATTTTGTTTGATGATGTTTTAAATACTGGCCGAACCTTGGTTTATGGCATGCAAATATTCTTGCAAGAGAAGGTGGCTGCAGTGCAAATTGCCGTTCTAGTAGATAGAAACCATAAAAGTTATCCAGTGGCAGCAGATTATATTGGCTTGTCGTTACAAACCACCTTGCAAGAGCATGTGTCTGTAAATTTGAAAGCCGGAAAAATAAGCGTTAGTCTTTTGTAAGAAATTTAGTTGCGGTAATTGCAAAAAAAAATCCCCCGCTCGGTAAACGAACGGGGGATTTTTTATTTGCTTGAATCAAATTATTTGATTTTAGCTTGTAAGCCAGCACCAGCTTTGAATTTAACAACCTTTTTTGCTGGGATGTTAATTTCTTTACCAGTTTGTGGGTTACGACCTTTACGTGCAGCACGT
>CANFSD010000063.1 GCA_947449515.1 Bacteroidota bacterium | reverse complement strand
GTTTAACCAATGGACATTAGGCGAAGAGTGCTTGCAACGTCTTGGATTTACTTCAGAAGAATACAATAGCCATAACTTTAATTTATTGCGTAAACTTGGTTTTACCCGCAACGAAATTGAAGAAGCAAATGATTTTATCTGTGGAACAATGTCTGTAGAAGGTGCGCCATTCTTGAAAGATGAGCACTTGGCAGTATTTGATTGTGCCAACAAATGTGGTAACAAAGGAACTCGTTATATTGCAGCAACAGGTCATATCCGCATGATGGCAGCTGCGCAACCTTTCTTAAGTGGTGCTATTTCTAAAACCATCAACTTGCCAAATGAGGCAACAGTTGAAGATATCAAAGAATGTTACCACATGAGTTGGAGTCTTGGGTTGAAAGCCAACGCACTTTACAGAGATGGTTGTAAATTGAGCCAACCTTTGAGCAATAAATCTGATGTGAAGGATGATGAAGAAGATATCCAAGAAGCAGTAGAACAAGTTTTGGGAGAAGACGCACACAAACCTGTTGGCGAATTAAGTCCAGAGCAAGTATTAGAAGCTGCAACTGCTATCTTAAACAGAACACATGATACAGCATTTAAACATAAATTAGCTGGTGTAGTAGCCCGCAAAACCTTACCTGGTAAGCGCGGTGGTTTCACCCAAAAAGCTACCGTTGGTGGTCAAACCATCTTCGTTAGAACAGGTGAATATGAAGATGGAACATTGGGAGAAATCTTTGTTGATTTGCACAAAGAAGGTGCAACCCTTCGTTCATTGATGAACTGTTTCTCTATTGCCGTTTCATTGGGCTTACAATATGGTGTGCCATTGGATGAGTACGTAGACAAATTTACTTTTACCCGTTTTGAACCAGCTGGTATGGTTGCAGGTCATGATAATATCAAAAATGCAACCTCTATCATCGATTATATGTTCCGTATGTTAGGCTTTGAATACCTAGGTAGAGAAGATTTTGTACAGGTTACACCTAACGATAACCAACGTGGTAACTTAGCTATAAACCAACATAAATTGGCCGCTGCTATCGCATCTGAAAAAGCTGCTGAAGCTTCAAACCCAATTGCGGCAAGTTCTCCAGTAAGTTTCCAACGTGCTGAAGTAAAAATTGAAACTGAGGTTAAAGCAAAGCCTGTAGCTGTTGAAGCTACTGCTGCTGCACCTATTGATCAAGTAAGTGAAATGAATAAGCGTATGGGTGATAGCCCAGCTTGTCCTACTTGCGGTCATATTACCATTCGCAGTGGCGCTTGTTACAAGTGCTTGAATTGCGGAACACAAACTGGTTGTAGCTAGTATTTACAGCAAAGCATCAAAAAGGGTCACTTGAGTATATCAAGTGGCCCTTTTTTTATGGGTAGTTTAGAAATCTTAAGAGAATAATAAATATTGGTCCCTAGGGTATTCTCCCCTTTGTTTATTTTATTTATATTGTGCCCTCAAAACCTCGAGATATGAACCAATCTTTCATGAAAAAAGCCCTTCCGCATATCATTGCATTTGCAGTTATTATGCTGGTAATTTTTGCCTATTTCACGCCACTTTTTAATGGTAAAGTTTTAAAGCAATATGATGTATTGCAATGGAAAGCTACCTTTCAAGAAATTGCGCAATTTGAAAAAGCCAGTGGCGAAAGAACCTTTTGGACTAACAGTATTTTTGGAGGTATGCCAAGTTATTTAATTGGTGCCACTTACCATGGAAATTTTACAGGTAATATCTTGTTTAAATTATCGGAGGTATTTAAAAACCCTGCAGATACCATTTTCTTGTTATTTGCTTGCTTCTATATTTTGTTGCTCACTTTTGAAGTTTCACCTTGGCTTGCAATTGCCGGTTCACTGGCCTTTGCGCTCTCCACCTTTAATTTTATAAATATTGATGCGGGTCATATTACCAAGGGAAATGCCATTGCATTTATCCCGCTGGTTTTAGCGGGCATGCAAGTTACTTTGCATAAAAATAAATGGCTCGGGGCTATATTAACGGGTATTGCCGTTTCCTTTGAATTGTCTGCAGGTCATATTCAAATTACCTATTACCTCATCTTTATTGTATTGGCTTGGATGGTAGTAGAATTGATTAATGCGTTTAAAAATAAAACTTTGCCTTCCTTTTTTACAGCAGGTGTTTTTATGGCAGTGGCCGCTGCGGTTGGTGTAGGAACAAATATTACAGGTTTATTGGCTACAGAAGAATATGGTAAATACAGTATTCGTGGAAAATCTGAATTGACCAAAACAGTTGCAGGCGAAAGCAATGCGGCCAATAGTTCTTCAGGCTTAGATAAAGATTATGCCTTGCAATGGAGTAATGGTGTTACCGAACCATTTACTTTATTGGTACCAAATTTTTATGGTGGTGCAAGTAGTGGCGATTTAGGAACCAGCAGCTACACTTACAAAGAACTGCAAAAGCAAGGTTATCCAAATGCCAAAGATGTAGTTAAACAGATGCCAATTTATTGGGGTGATCAGCCATTTACAGCGGGTCCAATTTATTATGGGGCAATTATAGTTTTCTTATTTGTACTGGGCATGTTTGTGATTAAAGGCATAGAAAAATGGTGGATATTCTCTGCCGCTATGCTGGCTATTTTCTTGTCTATGGGTAAGAACTTTATGCCACTCACAGATATCTTCTTTAATTATTTCCCACTGTACAATAAATTTAGGTCGGTAACCTTTATTTTATGCGTAGCGCAAACACTCTTCCCATTCCTAGCTGTGCTTGCGGTGCGAGAAATTATGCAGAAAAAAATTAGCAAACCTGAGTTTATAAAGGCCATGAAATACAGCGTGGGTATTGTTGGTGGTTTACTCTTATTGTTTGCCTTATTGCCAGGAATGTTTTTTGATTTTACCAGCGAAACAGACACGCGTATGAACTTTCCGCAATGGTTAAAAGATTCGTTAATGGCCGATAGAGAAAGTTTGTTCCGCATGGATGCTTTGCGTTCACTGGCCTTTATTGCTGCTGCAGTTGCGGCCTTGTGGTTCTATCAAATTGGCAAATTAAAAAACAATTATTTGGTAATTGTTTTGGGTGCCTTAATTCTGGTTGACCTATGGGGGGTTGACAAACGCTATTTGAATGATTCAGATTTTGAGAAAAAGAAGAAAGAAGCTGCCGTGGAAAAAACAGTTATCGACGAGCAAATTTTAGCGGATAAAGACATTCATTACCGTGTATATAACAATACCACTGATTTTGACAAAGATGCCTTAACTGCCTACTACCACAATTCTTTAGGGGGTTACCATGGTGCAAAAATGCGCAGGTACCAAGAATTAATTGAATGGCAATTGGGTAAAATGAATATGGAGTGTTACAATATGTTGAACGCTAAATATTTTATCTTACAAGATTCTACCAATAATAAATTTGTACAACCCAATGTTAATGCCAATGGACATGCTTGGTTCGTTAAAGAAATTAAATGGGTAAACAATGCAGATGAAGAAATCAATGCATTAACTGGATTTCAATCTAAGCAAACAGCCATTATTGACAAGCGTTTTGAGGCCGATTTAAAAGGATTTATACCAGCATTTGATTCGAGTGCCAGCATTGTATTAAATACTTACCAACCGAACAAATTGGTTTATACGGCTAATGCCAATGCAGATCAATTGGCGGTATTTTCTGAAATTTATTATGAGAAAGGCTGGAATGCATACATTGATGGTGCTTTGGTGCCACACGAGCGTGTAAATTACGTTTTGCGTGCATTAAAAGTCCCTGCTGGTAAACACCAAATTGAATTTAAGTTTGAACCTACAGTGATTGTAGCGGGCGAGAAAATTGCCTATGCATCTTCCATTGCTTTATACGGTGGTTTGGTGCTTATTTTAGGTATGAGTTTCTTTGCTGCTAAGAAAAAAGAACAAGCTTAATTTTTAACCAGTTGAATTGGCAATACCTCATTGTTGGACTGCTCTTTTTGGGTGCTTTGGTTTA
The DNA here is from genome assembly GCA_947449515.1 of Bacteroidota bacterium. GTDB lineage: Bacteria > Bacteroidota > Bacteroidia > UKL13-3 > UKL13-3 > B1. The sequence continues at coordinate 4,213 of CANFSD010000063.1, read as the reverse complement.
TTTATATAAAACCATTCGCAAGAGTAGTGAAGGGCATGCTTGTGACGGAGGTGCATGTAAATGTGCGCCAGATAAGCCGCAGCAAGCAAAATAATTACCTAGTCTAATAGGTTTCGGTTCGAACCGACATAAAAAAAGCAGGCAATAAGTAATGGTACTTATTGCCTGCTTAAACCAATAACTATTTTTTTAGACTATCTCTTTTCAATTAATTTATAGAGCTCATCCAATTTAGGTGTAAGAACAATTTCTGTTCTTCTGTTTTTAGCTCTTCCTTCGGCAGTTTCATTGCTTGCTTTAGGCATGTATTCTCCTCTTCCCGCTGCTGTTAATCGTTTGGCATCTACCTTGTACATTTCATCCAATAGGCGAACAATATTGGTTGACCTAGCCACACTTAAATCCCAGTTGTCTTTGAATTGCGCCGTTTTAATTGGCACATTGTCGGTATGACCTTCAATCATAATTGCCACATCTGCATTTTTGTTCAAGATTTCTGCTAATTTCTTAATGGCGTCTTTACCTTTTTCTTCAACATCGGCGCTACCACTGCGGAACAATAGCTTATCTGTCATAGAAACATATACCTTACCATTTCTCATTTCCACGGTAATTTCATCGCTGTTAAAGCTTAATAAAGCCTTTTTGATTATACTATTTAAGGCGTTGGTAATAGAATCTTGGCGTTTAAGTAAGTTTTCCAATTCAGCCAAACGTTTTTCACGTGCCAGCAATTGTTCGCCTTTTTCTTTAAGGGCCATATTGAGCTGTTCGGTTTTGTTTAAGCTCGAACGAATAAGGTCTGTATACTTATTGTTCATGTCGTTGTAGTCGCTTTCCAAGCCTGCATATTTTGCATTAAGGTCTTTATGGCTTTGTGTTAATGCGTTAAACAAGGAGTCTAAATTACGGTAAGCAATACCTCTTTCGGTAGTATCTTTTTTATAGGCTAGGTTAAGAGCGTGCATAGAATCACGTTGGTGGGTGGCTTCTTTCATGCGTTTTGAAAGCAAAACATTGTGAATTTTATCGCCAATTTTTTTAGGGTCTTTAATGGTTCCTTTAGGCTCTAAATCCTGGGCTTGCATGCCAATTCCCATTAGCAAGAAGGCAATAATCAATTTAAATTTCATGTGGGTTTGATTTTCTACGAAGTTGCAATAGGATTTGCTGTTCACCAATTTTTGACTGCTGTATTTAGGCACAAGGCAAAAGTAGCTGTTCAATAAACCGCACAAAAAAAGCCCTTTCTCTTTTGGAGAAAGGGCTTTTTCAATTTATTTTAAATCAATTATTTTGATTTATTTTTTTTGTCAAAGTCGATTACAATTGGTGTAGCAATTGCAATTGAAGAATAAGTACCAAAGAAGATACCTACTAACAATGCAAATGTAAATCCTTTGATTACTTCACCCCCAAAGATGAATAATACCAATGCCACCATAAATACTGTTAATGAAGTAATAATGGTACGGTTTAAGGTATTGTTCAATGCATTATTAATAACCATTCCTTTGTTGCTTTCGTGGTGGTGGGTTCCTAAGAACTCACGAATACGGTCAAACACAACCACCGTGTCATTGATAGAGAAACCAATGATGGTAAGAACAGCAGCAATAAAGTTCTGGTCAACCTCCATGGTAAATGGTAATATACCATCGAAGATAGAGTAGAAGCCCATCATCATTAACACGTCATGCGCCAATGCAATGGTAGCACCTAATGCATATTGCCATTTTTTGAAACGAACCAAAACGTATAAACCAATGCCGAATAATGCGATTACTGTAGCCCAAATTGAGGCCACTTTAATATCGTTTGCAATGGTAGGTCCAACTTTGTTTGAACTCAAAATTTCATATTTCAAATTCATACTGTTGAAACCTTCTTTCATTTTGCTTTCCACTTTTTCTGAAGCTTCTGCAGTTTGGTCGTCAATTAAATAAGTAGTGGTTACTTTAAATTTATTGTCTGAACCTACAGTTTTAACCTCAGGAGCTCCACCAAATGCAGCAGTTAAGCCTTCACGCACTTGGTCGTTACCTAATTTTTGGCTTTGGTCTAATTGAACAATATATGTCCAACCACCTTTAAAATCTACCCCTAAGGTAAATCCTTTGGTAAACATAGAAACAATACCAAATCCAATAATGATACCAGAGAAAGCGTAAAATTTGAAACGATTTTTTACAAAATCGAAGTTTAAATTTTGGAATGCTTTTTCTGAGAATGAGCGAGAGTATTTAACAATGGTACCTTTGTCTATTTGCCATTCTGTGATAACACGGGTTAACAATACAGCGGTAAACATTGAAGAAATAATACCGATAATTAAAGTGATAGCGAAACCTTGAACTGGACCAGTACCAAATATGTACAATACAAAACCAGCTAATAAGGTTGTTAAGTTTGAGTCAATAATTGAAGAGGCGGCATGTTGGTATCCATCTGTAATGGCATTTTTCAAACTGCGGGCATTTCCTAATTCATCTTTCACCCTTTCGTTGATCAATACGTTGGCATCTACCGCCATACCAATGGTTAATACGATACCGGCAATACCAGGAAGCGTTAGTGCTGCCCCTAAACTTGCCAATACACCTATAATAAAGAATACGTTAATTAATACCGCGAAATCTGCAACGTATCCAGAATTGTTGTAATAAACAACCATGAAAACTAGGATAACAAGGGTTGCAATCATCATACTCCATAAACCAGAGCTAATAGCTTCTGCACCCAAAGTTGGTCCAACCACAGCTTCTTCTACAATACGTGTAGGAGCAGGTAATTTACCACTCTTAAGGATGTTTGCTAAGTCACCTGCTTCTTCATTGGTAAAGCTACCAGTGATGTTAGAGCGACCATTAGGAATTTCACTTTGTACATTTGGAGAAGAGTACACTACATCATCCAAAACAATAGCTACAGAATGACCAATATTGTTGCGGGTTAAGTTTTTCCAAACTTTAGCACCTTCACCATTCATGGTCATAGAAACTTCTACAGAACCCGTTTGAGAGATATCTCTTTTTGCATCTGTAACTTTATCACCAGTTAAAGATGGTGAACCATCTCTTGATGTTTTTAAAGCATGTAAAATAACACCTTCTTGGTTTTCACCAATTCCTTTGTATTCCCAAGCAAATTTGATATTACCTGGCAAGGCAATTTTAACTTCAGGACGGTTTAATAAGGTATTGATTTTGGCGGTATCTTTTACCAAAGCAGTTCCACAAGTTGAACCTTTTTCAATTAACATTCCTTTGTCGTCTGCATATGGATGCAAGAAGGCAAACAATGGATTTTCTTTGGCAAATTCTTCGAAAGATTTTTCTGCAGATTTAGACGCAGTATCTTTCTTAGTTGAATCTACAGCAGCTGTTTTGTTACCAATACCAGCCAATGCGCTTGTAGTGCTGGCAGCAGCAGTATCTACTTTAGCAGAATCTACTTTTGTATTGCTTAGCAAGTTAGATTTTTTCAAGACATCATTTGCTGTGCTTAAATACTTGAAAGCTTCTGGGTTGTCAAAAGTTTCGTAGAATTCAAGTTTAGCAGAACCTTGAAGGAGCTTGCGCACACGAGCAGGATTATCAACACCTGGCAATTCTACCAAGATTCTTCCGCTACCTTCTAATTTTTGGATATTTGGTTGTGTTACACCAAATTTATCAATACGTGCACGCAAGATTTGGAAAGAGCGATCAATTGCTTGGTTGGCTTCTTCGTGGATGTATTTCATTACTTCTTCGTTGGTTGAAGTTAATTTAATACGTTCACGGTTGCTTGGGTTAACAAAGATGGCTGACAACCTTGCTTCTGGAGCAACTTCTTTGAAAGCTTCGCCAAATAAGGTTACAAAATCTTTTTGGCTTGATTTCATGCGCTCGCGCGCCATTTCAACCGCTTGGTTAAATTTTGGATCTTGGTTGTTTCCTGATAAACCACGAACTAGGTCGGCTAATGATACTTCAAGGGTTACGTTCATACCACCTTGTAAGTCGAGTCCTAAATTAAGTTCTCTTTCTTTACATTGTAAGTAGGTGAATTTTTTCAAACCCAAGAAATTGTATACCTGTAACCGCGAAACGGAATCTAGGTAACTGCGTTCTAATTCTGCATTGCCATTGGCAAATGTTTTTGCATCCTTTTCAATCATGTAAGTTTTCCATGTGAATGATAACTGGAAGATGCTTACCAGTACCAAAGC